>JAIOJV010000032.1 GCA_019911805.1 Gammaproteobacteria bacterium | reverse complement strand
TGCTGAGCGGCGCCGGTGCGTGAGTGAGGCGTGAGGCGTGAGGCGTGAGGAGAAAACCCACTTTAGCCACGGAAGCACACGGAACAACACGGAAAAATTCGATTGCTGGAAAACCAGGACACTCCTGGTTCCCATGCGGGGAGCGAAGCCCAGATGCATCAGGGTGCAACCTGAGGGACTGTTAAGAGGTTCTTCGGTGACCGCATTAGCGATCACCCGTGATGGATGGGCAGTTACACAGACTTATTTACAGGCTCTTCCTACCCAGTGATCGCTCGGTTTGAGCACTGGGCTTTTACATTATTATTTTTCCGTGTTGTTCCGTGTGCTTCCGTGGCCATAAGGGGTTTTTTCCTTTCCCTCCTCACGCCTCACGCCTCACGTCTTCGGCAACGTGACGCCGGTCTGGCCCTGGTATTTGCCGGCACGGTCACCGTAGGACGTCTCGCAGACCTCGTCGGACTCGAAGAACAACACCTGGGCGACGCCTTCGTTGGCGTAGATCTTCGCCGGCAGCGGTGAGGTGTTGGAAAATTCCAGCGTCACGTGGCCTTCCCATTCCGGCTCCAATGGGGTGACATTGACGATGATGCCGCAACGGGCATAGGTCGACTTGCCCAGGCAGATGGTCAACACGTTACGCGGGATGCGGAAATACTCCACCGTGCGCGCCAGCGCGAAGGAGTTCGGCGGGATGATGCAGACGTCGGACTGCACATCGACGAAACTGTTGGCATCGAAGTTCTTGGGATCGACGATGGCCGAATTGATGTTGGTGAAGATCTTGAATTCGTCCGCACAGCGGATGTCGTAGCCGTAGCTCGACGTCCCGTAGGAGATCACCCGCCGGCCCCCCACCTCGCGCACCTGACCGGGCTCGAATGGCTCGATCATGCCCTGCGCCGCCATGCGGCGGATCCACTTATCTGCTTTGATGGACATATTGTTATGAGATACAAGATGTAAGAGACAAGATACAAGTCAAAAACATAATGACTTGTATCTTGAATCTTGTCTCTTGTATCTACCTTTGTTCAGTTATTCTGAATGACGATCTTCGGGAACTTGGCGGCGTGGTTCTTGGCCTGCAGCGACAGCTTGGCGGCGGTGCGGCGGGCGATCTCGCGATAGATCTGCGCGATGCGGCTGTCCGGCTCGGCGATCACGGTGGGCTTGCCGCTGTCGGTCTCCTCGCGGATGCGGATATCCAGCGGCAGGGCGCCAAGGAAGTCGACGTCGTACTGCTCGGACATCTTCTGGCCGCCGCCCTGACCGAAGATATGCTCTTCATGGCCGCAGTTGGAACAGATATGGATGCTCATGTTCTCGACGATGCCGAGCACCGGCACCTCCACCTTCTGGAACATCTTGAGGCCCTTGCGGGCATCCAGCAGGGCGATGTCCTGCGGGGTGGTGACAATGACCGCACCCGACACCGGCACCTGCTGGGCCAGGGTCAGCTGGGTGTCGCCGGTGCCCGGCGGCATATCGATGACCAGGTAGTCCAGATCGGACCAGTTGGTGTCCTTGAGCAGCTGCTGCAGGGCCTGGGTGACCATCGGGCCGCGCCAGATCATCGGGGTCTCTTCATCGACCAGGAAGCCGATGGACATGGCCTGCAGATTGTAGCCGGTCATGGGCTCCAGGGTTTTGCCATCCTTGGACTCCGGCTTGCCACTTATGCCGAGCATACGCGGCTGGCTGGGGCCGTAGATGTCGGCGTCCAGGATGCCGACATTGGCGCCGTCGGCCGCCAGGGCCAGCGCCAGGTTCACGGCGGTGGTGGACTTACCGACGCCACCCTTGCCGGAGGCCACGGCGATGATGTTCTTGATGCCCTTGATGGCGTCGACACCCTTCTGCACGGCGTGGGACACGATGGTGGTCGTGATGTTCACGGCCACCTCGGACACGTCGGCGATGGCGGACACCTTCTCCTTGATCCTCGCCGTCAGATCGGCCTCATAGCCCTTGGCAGGGAAGCCCAGCACCACGTCGACCTTGACCTTGCCGCCGTCGATGGTGATGTCCTTGATGCTGCCGGCGCTGACCAGGTCCTTTTCCAGATAGGGGTCCACATATTCCTTGAGCGCGGTCTCCACCTGCAAACGTGATACTTCTGCCATGATTTCTGTCCTCTGAGCTGGGTCGCTGCCGCCGAGCGCGGACCGACAAGGGTCTGAAGCTGACCGCGGATTGTACACAACGCCCCTGGGGCTGTCTTCACGCGGCCGTGTGGGGAAATACACCGGTACCCGGGGCACGTTTGGGGCACCGGCGAGCACACGCCGGACACGTGCCGGGCGCCCTGTGGCATAATCCCGGCCTTTCGGGCAGCTTTCTGCCGAACATTGACCAATGGCAATACCATCGCCCGGAGACCGCGCCCGCATGGCCGACCGCCCACCCAGCCGCCCCGCCAGTGAACGCCGTCTGCTGGTGACCAGCGCCCTGCCCTACGCCAACGGGCCGATCCACCTGGGCCACCTGGTCGAGTACATCCAGACCGATATATGGGTACGCTTCCAGAAGCTGCGTGGGCACGAATGCTACTACGTCTGCGCCGACGACGCCCACGGCACACCCATCATGCTGCGCGCCCAGAGCGAGGGCATCACGCCGGAGCAGCTGATCGAGCGCATCGGCGTCGAGCACCGCGCCGACTTCGCCGACTTCCTGATCGGCTTCGACAACTACCACAGCACCCATTCGGACGAGAACCGCGCGTACGCCGAGCTGATCTACACCCGCCTGCGCGACGCCGGCCACATCGTCACCCGCACCATCACCCAGGCCTACGACCCGGTGCAGGAGATGTTCCTGCCGGACCGGTTCATCAAGGGCGAGTGTCCGCGCTGCGGCGCGGCCGACCAGTACGGTGATTCCTGCGAGGTCTGCGGTGCGACCTACACACCAACCGAGCTGAAGAACGCCGTCTCCGTCATCTCCGGCGCCCAACCGATCGAGAAGGAGTCGCTGCACTATTTCTTCAAACTCGCCGACTTCCAGCCGCTGCTGCGCACCTGGGTCGATGCCGGCCACCTGCAGCCGGAAGTCGTCAACAAATTGAATGAGTGGTTCAAGGACGGCCTGAGGGAATGGGACATCTCGCGTGATGCGCCCTACTTCGGCTTCCGGATCCCGGACACAGAGGACAAATATTTCTACGTCTGGCTGGACGCCCCCATCGGCTACATGGCCAGCTTCAGGAATCTGTGTGACCGCACCGGCCTGGACTTCGACGAATTCTGGAAGCCGGGCGCGGAGACCGAGCTGCACCACTTCATCGGCAAGGACATCATCTACTTCCACGCCCTGTTCTGGCCGGCCATGCTCGCCGGTGCCGGCTTCCGCACGCCGACGAGCGTCAATGCGCACGGTTTCCTCACCGTCAACGGCCAGAAGATGTCCAAGTCCCGCGGCACCTTCATCAAGGCACGTACCTATCTGGAACACCTGAACCCGGAATACCTGCGTTACTACTTCGCCGCCAAACTGGGCTCCACTATCGACGACATCGACCTCAACCTCGATGACTTCCAGTTGCGCGTCAACGCCGACCTGGTCGGCAAGGTGGTCAATATCGCCAGCCGCTGCGCCGGCTTCATCAGCAAGCGTTTCGGTGGCCGCCTGTCGAAGACCTGCACCGAACCCGACCTGTACGCTACCTTCGTGCGTGCCGGCGAAGAGATCGCCGACCTGTACGAGCGGCGTGACTTCGGCCACGCCATGCGCGAGATCATGGCCCTGGCCGACCGGGCCAATCAGTACATCGACGAGAAGAAGCCCTGGACGCTGGCCAAGCAGCCCGGTCAGGAACAGACGGTGCAGGATGTCTGCAGCGTCGGCCTCAACCTGTTCCGGGTGTTGATGACCTATCTGAAGCCCGTGCTGCCGCGCATGGCCGGGCAGGCAGAAACATTTCTCGGCATCGCGCCCATGACCTGGGTCAATCGGGCCGAGCCTCTCACCGACCATGCCGTGCGTGTCTATGCGCCGCTGCTGCTGCGCGTCGATGCCGCTGCGGTGACGGCCATGCAGGACGCCTCCAGGGAAAACCTCGCCCCGACAGCGGCGACCACGCCGGCCGCACCGAGCACCGCCATGACCGGCAATCCCATCGCCGCGGAGATCTCCATCGACGACTTCGCCAAGATCGACCTGCGCATCGCGCGCATCGTCAAGGCAGAACATGTCGAGGGCGCTGACAAATTGTTACAACTGACCCTGGATATCGGCGGCGAGACGCGCCACGTGTTCGCCGGCATCAAGTCAGCCTATCGGCCCGAGGACCTGCAAGGCCGCCTGACGGTGATGGTGGCGAATCTCGCCCCGCGCAAGATGAAATTCGGCCTGTCCGAAGGCATGGTCCTGGCCGCCGGCCCGGGCGGCAAAGACCTGTTCATCCTCAATCCCGACGACGGTGCCCAGCCGGGAATGCGGGTAAAATAGGGCCGAGTGTTTGTTAACCACAAAGGACACGAAGGACACAAAGGAAAGCCTTTATCAGGTAAAACCCTGTATCTGCCGCGGAAGCGGATAGGTGCAATAGCAGTATGATGTTTTGATCGTATTCCTTTGTGTCCTTCGTGTCCTTTGTGGTTAAACGGGATAGAGCAGAGTCAAAACGACATGCAAGCACTGGCACTGATTTTGGTCAGCACCGTCCTGGTGAACAACTTCGTCCTGGTGAAGTTTCTGGGGCTGTGTCCGTTCATGGGCGTGTCGCGCAAGCTGGAGACGGCCACCGGGATGGGGCTGGCGACGACCTTCGTACTGACGCTGTCGTCGGTCTGCAGCTATCTCATCAATGCCTATATCCTGGAACCGCTCGGCATCGAATACCTGCGCACCCTCGCGTTCATTCTTACCATTGCCGTGGTGGTACAGTTCACCGAGATGGTGGTGCACAAGACCAGCCCGCTGCTGTACCAGGTACTGGGCATCTTTCTGCCGCTGATCACCACCAACTGCGCCGTGCTCGGTGTGGCACTGCTGAATACTCAGCAGCAGCACGGTTTCCTGGAATCAGCCGTGTACGGCTTCGGCGCCGCCGTGGGCTTCTCGCTGGTACTGGCGCTGTTCGCCGCCATGCGTGAACGGATCGCGGTGGCCGATGTACCGGCAGTCTTCCGTGGTGGATCCATTGCACTGATCACCGCCGGCCTGATGTCGCTCGGCTTCATGGGCTTCGCCGGGCTGATCAAGGGGTAGGCCCGTGCTCACCGCCATCCTCGCACTCGGGATCCTCGCCGGACTGTTCGGTCTGCTGCTCGGCTACAGTGCCATCCGCTTCCGCGTCGAGGGCGACCCGGTGGTCGACCAGATCAATGCCATCCTGCCGCAGACACAATGTGGCCAGTGCGGCTTCGCCGGCTGCCGCCCCTACGCCGAAGCCATCGCGGCCGGCGAGGCCGACATCAACCAGTGCCCGCCCGGTGGCGAGGCCGGCATCCGCGCGCTCGCCGACCTGCTCGGCCGCGACTTCAAGCCGCTCAACGCCGAGCACGGCCAGCACGCGGAGAAGACGGTCGCGGTCATCGACGAGCAGCTCTGCATCGGCTGCACGCTGTGCATCCAGGCCTGCCCGGTGGACGCCATCCTGGGCGCGGCCAAGCACATGCACACCGTGATCGAGAAGGAATGCACCGGCTGCGAGCTGTGCGTCGAGCCCTGCCCCGTGGACTGCATCCACATGGTGCCGGTGCAACAGGACATCTCCACCTGGAAATGGCCGTCGCCCGACGACTGCAGCGACACCGCGGTGGTGCCGGACCCCGTGGACAAGACGGCGCAACCATGACTGCAGCACAGACACGTACAGGAGCGGCCTTGCAGACCTCACGATCATGACGGGCACGCCGCGCACACTCCACCGCTTCCATGGCGGCCTGCGCCTGCCGGGCAACAAGGCGCAATCACTGCTGTCACCGGTACGCGTGATGCCGGTACCGCCACGGCTGGTGCTGCCGCTGGCACAGCACATCGGCACACCCGCCGAACCGCTGGTCACCGTGGGCGAGCGGGTCCTCAAAGGCCAGATGATCGCCCGTGCCAACGGCTATGTGAGCGTACCCATCCACGCCCCCAGTTCCGGGACCGTCGTGGAGATCGGCGATCGGGCCGTACCGCATCCCTCGGGTCTGCACGCAGCCTGCATCGTCATCGACACCGACGGCCGCGACGAGACCGCGCCGGACATCCTCTCGGACGACCCCACACAGCTCGACCCCAGCGAGCTGCGTAACCGCATCCGCAACGCCGGCATCGTCGGTCTGGGCGGCGCCGGCTTCCCGAGCTTCATCAAGCTCAACCCCGGCCCGGAGCGTCCCATCCACACCCTCCTCATCAACGCTGCGGAGTGCGAGCCCTACATCACCTGCGACGACATGCTGATGCGCACCCGGGCGGCGGACGTGGTCAGCGGCGCGCGCATCCTGCAGTACGCGCTGCAGGCCGAGACCTGCCTCATCGCCATCGAGGACGACAAGCCGGAGGCCGCGGCGGCCATGCGCACCGCCATCGATGCCTCGTCTGAGGCGGCGTCGATGGCGGTGGTGCAGATCCCGACCGTCTACCCCAGCGGTGGCGAGAAACAGCTCATCCGGATTGTCACCGGCCGGGAGGTGCCCTCACAGGGTCTGCCGGCCGACATCGGCGTAATCTGCCACAACCCCGGCACCGCCGCGGCGGTACACCGTGCGCTCATCGAGGGCGAACCGCTGATCACGCGCCTGGTCACCGTCACCGGCGAGGGTGTCGCCAGCCCCGGCAACCTGGAGGTGCGCATCGGCACCCCCATCGCCGATGTCATCGCCGCCGCCGGCGGCTACACTGAACACGCCCATCGGCTGCTCATGGGCGGCCCGATGATGGGCTTCGCCCTGGGCACCGACGCGGTGCCGGTGGTCAAGACCACCAACTGCCTGCTGGTCGCCAGCCGCACGGAACTGCCGCTACCACAGGAGCAGCTGCCCTGCATCCGCTGCGGCGCCTGCGTCGACGCCTGCCCCGTCCTGTTGCTGCCGCAGCAGCTCTACTGGCATGCGCATGCCAAGGATTTCGACCGGATCCAGGATTTCAATCTGTTCGACTGCATCGAGTGCGGCTGTTGCAGCTATGTCTGCCCGAGCCACATCCCGCTGGTGCAGTACTTCCGCTTCGCCAAGACCGAGATCTGGAACCAGGAGCGCGAGCGCGCGAAGGCCGACATCGCCCGCCAGCGCCACGAGTTCCGGCTGTTCCGCCAGGAACGCGAGAAGGAGGAGCGCGCCGCGCGCCTGAAGCAGAAACAGAAGGCCCTGCAGACACCCGGGAAATCCGGCGACGACCCCAAGAAGGTGGCGATCCAGGCGGCGCTGGAACGCGTCAAGGCCAAGAAGGCCGGGAGCGGTACCACGGCCGCTGACGCCGCTTCCACACCGCCTGCGGACGGCGAGGAGAGGTGATGAACACCTGCATAGAGACCCTGTTGGGGCCGTCATTGCACCCTGCGTTACACAGGGCACCTGCAAGCGTGGCCTGCGCCATGCAAGCGGGCGGGGGCGGCCGCTGATGCAGTTCCCGACCTTCAGCTCCCCACATCAGACCGGCACCAGCAGCGTCGCGCGGATCATGCGCGACGTGCTGCTCGCACTGATCCCGGGCATGCTCTGCGCCTGGTGGTTCTTCGGCTGGGGCGTGCTCGTCAACGTTCTGCTCGCGGTGCTGACCTGCACCGCCGCCGAGGCGCTGATGCTGGCACTGCGCGGCCGCCCGGTCGGCGCAACGCTCGCCGACAACAGCGCCGTCCTCACCGGTGTACTGCTGGCACTGGCACTGCCACCCCTGGCACCCTGGTGGATCCCGGTGGTCGGTGGCCTGTTCGCCATCGTCATCGCCAAGCAGCTCTACGGCGGGCTCGGCTACAACCCGTTCAATCCTGCGATGATCGGCTATGTCGCGCTGCTCATCTCCTTCCCCCGCGAGATGACCCTGTGGAGCGCACCGGCGGGGGTCGGTACCGCCGGCGGCCTCGGTCTGCCCGAGACGCTGGCCTGGTCGTTCAGTGGCGTGCTGCCGGAGGGCACCAGCCTCGACGCCCTGACCATGGCCACACCGCTCGACAGCATGAAGACCTCCCTCGGGCTGGGGCTCACGCTGCGTGAGATCACCGCCGGTCCGCTGTTCGGCGGTTATGCCGGCGCCGGCTGGGAATGGATCAACTTCGCCTATCTGCTCGGTGGTCTGTACCTGGTCTATCGGCGCGCCATCGCCTGGCAGATCCCCGTCGGCATGCTGGGCGCGCTGTTCGTGATCGCCCTGCTGTTCTACGGCAGCGACACCGACGCCTTCGCCTCGCCGCTGTTTCATCTGCTCAGCGGCGCGGCCATGCTCGGTGCCTTCTTCATTGCCACCGATCCGATCACTGCCAGCACCACGCCGCGGGGACGTCTCATCTACGGCGCCGGCATCGGTGTGCTCACCTATGTGATCCGTACCTGGGGCGGCTACCCGGACGGCATCGCCTTCGCCGTGGTATTGATGAACATGGCCACGCCGACCATCGACTACTACACCAAGCCGCGGGTGTTCGGCGAGACGCGCAAGAGACGGGGCGGCGGACCGTGAATGTACGCCATGTCCTGGTCACAGCCCTGCTGCTGTTCCTGTTCGCCGCCATCGGCACGGGTATGGTCGCCTTCACCTTCGACAACACCCACGAACGCATCGCCGAGAACGAGCGCGAGGTGCTGCTGCGCAATCTGCACGTGCTGGTCCCGCCTGAGCGCCACGACAACGACCTCTTCGCCGACACCATCGAGGTGACCGATCCCGACCTGCTGGGCACGCCGCGGCCGGTCACCGTCTACCGTGCCCGCAAGGACGGCAAACCGGTGGCTGCGATCCTCGCGCCGGTCGCGCCCGATGGGTACAACGGTGAGATCCGCCTGTTGGTGGCGATCGAGACCGATGGTCGCCTGGCCGGCGTGCGCGTCACCGGCCATCGCGAGACGCCCGGTCTGGGTGATGGCATCGACGCCGCGCGGTCCGACTGGATCCTGGGATTCAACGGCCGTTCCCTCGGCGACCCCGGTGAAAAGGGCTGGGCGGTGAAGAAGGACGGCGGCGTCTTCGACCAGTTCACCGGCGCGACCATCACCCCACGCGCGGTGGTGAAGGCCGTCAAAAAGGCTCTGATATACTTCGACCGTCATCGACAGACCCTGTTTGCCGAAGCGCAAGACACTGCGGAGGAGGCCTCACCATGACCGAACCGACCTATGGCAGCATCGTCCGGGATGGCCTGTGGGCCAACAATCCCGGTCTGGTGCAGCTGCTCGGCCTGTGCCCGCTGCTCGCCGTGACCTCGAATACGATCAACGGTCTGGGACTCGGCCTGGCGACCGCGCTGACCCTGGTCGCCTCGAACGTCACGGTATCGCTGATCCGCCGGCTGGTGCGGCCCGAGGTACGCATCCCGGTGTTCGTGCTGATCATCGCCGCGGTGGTGACCGTCATCGAACTCGCCATGAACGCCTATCTGCACGAGCTCTATCTGGTGCTGGGTATCTTCATCCCGCTGATCGTCACCAACTGCAACATCATCGGCCGCGCCGAGGCCTTCGCCTCCAAGCACGACCCCGGCCGTGCGCTGGTCGACGGCCTGATGATGGGTATGGGTTTCCTGCTGGTCCTGGTGGTGCTGGGCGCCCTGCGCGAACTCATCGGCCAGGGCACCCTGCTCTCCCAGGCACACATGATGTTCGGTGCGGGTGCGCGCGACTGGACGCTGCACGTCATCCAGGATTACCGCGGTTTCCTGCTCGCCGTCCTCCCCCCCGGCGCCTTCATCGGCCTCGGCCTGATCATCGCCCTCAAGAACGTCATCGACGGCCGCCTGCAGCGCCGCCCCCAGCGCATCACCGTGGTGGAGCCGGTGACGGCGGTGGGGTGAGTCAATTTCAACCACAAAGGACACGAAGGGAATACAAGAACTGGAATGAAACAATCTGTTGAGCCCGCCATACACCAGGCTCACGCAACAACACCCGTTGTTGTATTCAGTTTCCTTCGTGTCCTTCGTGGTTAAATGTCTTTGCCATGAACCCCGACAAACGTCGTAAGATCTTCGAGCGCCTGCGCGCTGCCAATCCGCATCCGACGACCGAACTGCACTACGGCAACGTGTTTCAGTTGCTGATCGCGGTGATATTGTCGGCGCAGGCGACGGACAGGGGTGTGAACAAGGCGACGGCGGGGCTGTTCAAGATCGCGCAGCGACCCCGCGACATCCTGGCGCTCGGCGAGGAAGGCCTGAAGGAACACATCAAGACCATCGGGTTGTTCAACAGTAAGGCGAAGCACATTCTGGCCACCTGTGCGCTCCTCGAGCAGCAACACGGCGGCGCGGTACCGCGCGAGCGGGCGGCGCTGGAGGCCCTGCCGGGCGTGGGTCGCAAGACGGCCAACGTCATCCTCAATACCGCCTTCGGTGAGCCGACCATCGCGGTGGACACGCACATCTTCCGCGTCGCCAACCGCACCGGCCTGGCACCCGGAAAGACGCCGCTGGAGGTGGAGAAGAAGCTGCTCAGGTGCGTCCCCGGCGAATTCCGGCGCGATGCCCACCACTGGCTGATCCTGCTCGGCCGCTACACCTGCCTGGCGCGCAAGCCCAGGTGCCCGGAATGTCCGATCGCGGACCTGTGCGACTACCGCGCCAAGAC
Organism: Gammaproteobacteria bacterium; assembly: GCA_019911805.1. Classification (NCBI taxonomy): domain Bacteria; kingdom Pseudomonadati; phylum Pseudomonadota; class Gammaproteobacteria; species Gammaproteobacteria bacterium. The sequence goes on along the minus strand of JAIOJV010000032.1, from coordinate 21,861 downwards.
GACGCTGTCGGGCTGAGGGATACGAACCATGCTCTTTCCGCAGGACCGCGATCAGCTCCGGCAATTCTATTGCGACGTCTGGCACCGGCAGCGGGCCGGCGAGGCACTGACGCCTCTGGAACGCCAGGTCTTCAACGTGATCCTGCTGCATCCCGAATACCAGCCGCTGCTGGAGCACCCGGACGCCGCGCTGAACAGGGACTATCTGCCCGAACTGGGCGAAACCAATCCCTTCCTGCACATGGGCCTGCACCTGGCCCTGCACGAACAACTCGCCACCGACCGGCCGGCGGGCATCCGTGCCCTGACACAGCGGCTGCGCCGCGCCCGGCCCGACGGCCATGACCTGGAACATCGAATGATGGACTGCCTGGCGGAGGCGATCTGGCGCGGTCAACGCGACAATATCCCGCCGGACGAAGCGCAATATATCCAGTGCCTGGAACGTCTACTGCAGCAGTAGGATCACCCCGGCCCCGCATTACCCCAAAAACTGTATTTGCCACGGGAGTACACGGGAAAACACGGGCGAGATCATATGCTTTACACAACAGCCCTGCGCACCCGCCGGGTGATGAACCGGAGTGTTACCACACTGTTTCATCTCAATGTCTTCCGTGGCTGGAGTAAACCTTTCAGGATTATTACACTATCCTTCCGGGAACCTGTCCGGGATGAGGATGTCACACTCCATGTCCTCACAGGCAGCTCGCCGGGTACGGCGGGTACCACAAGCGTCGGTGGCCACTCTCCGCGCCGATCACCAATACCAAGGAGCATCACCATGTCAGACAAGACCACAATCAAACCCCTCATCATCGCCCTCGGCGCGGCCTTTGTCGGATCGCTCGCCGGTGGCGCCATCGCCGCCGGTAACCCCTTCGCGCAGACCGAGCTGACGACCGGCCACACGCTCGTCGTCGCCGAAGCTAAATGTGGTGGCAAGATGAAGGACAGTAAGTGCGGCGGAAAGATGGGCAAGGATGGCATGCGCGGCCCCGCCAAGTTCGATACGGATGGCGATGGCAAGGTCACCCTCGAGGAGTTCAACGCCGGCCACGCGAAGATGTTCCAGAAGATGGACACGGATGGCGACGGCGTGCTGAGCGGCGACGAGCTTAAGCGGTCCGGCATGAAGTGCGGGGCCGGCGGCGATGCGAAGTCGGGCAACGCCGGCGAGTGATCCGGACGACGGCGCCGGACACGGGGGCCACGCGGCCCCGTACGCTGGCGCCGGCTCCACGACCACCCACCCCGGTCTGTGGCGGGCCCTCGCGGGCCCGTTCGCCGGCCATTTCACGCCAGCCAGCGACTGATTCCCCTCAGCGCCGCCGTGCGGCTGCGCGGTGCCCGCGGCCCTGACCCTTGAACAGATACTCCTGCATGCCGTTCTGCAGCAGCGTCGAGCGCGCTACGCCGAACTGCGGTAGCAGATTGCGCAACTCCATCTGGTGATAGCAGGGACAGGCGCGCGTCACCGCACTGCGTGTCCGTACCTCGACCTTACCCTCGTCCTGCAACCGGTACTGCGCCGGCTCGGCGGCCAGTGTCTTGCGCGCACCGATGTAGGCGTGCAACTGGGTGTCGCCCGTCACCGCCGGCGCCAGATGCGCCGCCAGGGCCGCGAACAGCGGCTTGTCCAGGTAGTTGAGCAGATCCCACGCCAGGATCGCATCGTAGGGGTCATCCGGGTCCACCGGCACCAAGCGCGCCAGCTGCACGTCCAGAGGTGTGGGTTCGTCCTCGCCGCGCCGGCTCAGACGCAGCAGTTCCGCGCCGCAGTCGGCGATCTCGAGCTTGCAGTGCAGCTGCTGGAAGAAGGCGATATTGGAACTGATCGCCGGACCGAGGTCGAGCACATGACAGCGCGGCCGCTCGGCGCACTGCCCGACCAGGCTGGCGAGTAAGGGACTGTTGGTCAGCTCACCGGCGGGCGTGTCCGGTACCGGTGCGTTGCGTGTGCCAATGAGTTCCCTGGCGGCACTCGTCCACTGTCGTACGCGCCCGGCCTGCAGCAGGTTTGCGAATCGGGATACCACGGTGTCAGGACTTGGCGGTCTTGGTGGGGGCCACCGATACCTCGGCGACGGTGGCACCACGGGGCAACGTGCCGACACTCGCGTCGCCGCCCGTCTGGCGTTGCGGGCCCGGCTCCATTTCGATGCTGCCCTTGAACATGGCGCCGTCCTCGAGCGTGACGCGCGGCGCGACGATGTTTCCGCGCATGTTGCCGCTGCGGCGGATGATCACCTTCTCGGTGCCGACGATGTCGCCCTGCAGCTCACCCTCGACGACCACGCCCTTGGCATGGATATCGGCCTTGATACGGCCGTTGGTACCAATGGTGAGGTCGTTCTTCTCCAGATGAATGGTCCCTTCGACGCTGCCCTCGATGACGAGGTTCTCCTCACCGGTCAGCTCGCCCTTGATGCGGATCGAGGGCCCGATGGTCGCCGGCTCGGCATTGCTCATGCGCGTCGCGCGTGGCCGCGGGGCGGCTTCGACAGCGGCTGCAGCCGTGGTCTCCGGCTCCTCGCTGCCCCGGGTCCATTTACCGACGTTCTGCTTCACCTGATCGAACATATCCTTAGTCCTCCATGGATGCGCGATTCCCGCCACTACGGTTTTCGGTGGCGGTGGACGCCCCACTCTAGGCGCTGCAAGGACACGAAGTTGTGAAGGGCTTCACAAGTCGACCGGCGCTGTATTTCTGGCGCCGATGCGGCCAAGTGGAGGGAACCCAGGACGATGGTCGGCGGGCGTGCCCGACTGCCGGGCACCGGCCGGTCGCGGTCAGCGCGCGAAGCGGTAGTTGCGCACCAGCTCAGTCAGCCGCGGCATGAGTTCGGAATGTGGTTGCACATGGAAGATGTAGCGCGGCACCTTGCGGTCCGCCGAGTGCGCCATGAACGGCTCGCCCCAGAAGCTCAGCAGACCCTCGGCACGACCGCCGGGGCCGCCGTCGGCGATGATGACCGACACGGATTCATCGATGGTCGTCCAGATCGGCGGAAGTAGCTTGTCACGACCACTGCAGGCGGAGACCTTCGCCAGCACCTCGGTCTCCCACAGGCCCTGCTGGCTGGCGTCGAGGATGAATTGGATGGCGGTCACCTGTGGATTCTCGATGGCCGGGCGCAGCAAGACGTCGAACAGCGGCTGGGGGCGGAACATGGACAGGCAGACGTGGAACCAGGTCATCTCGCCGTGCGCGTGTGCAGCGAACCGCTCGCTGGCCGCCCGCAGCTGGGCGGGCCCGACCAGTTGCGCGTCCATCGGCTGCAGCTTGGCCTGGATACGGTGCAGGGTGCGGCCACTCTCTTCGATGGTCGCGTAGGCGTGTTCCATGGCACGCTCGCGGCGCAGGTCGCGGATGAACAGCAGTGCGATCATCACCACCGCGATGGTGACCATCACCGACGCATCGATGATGTGCAACATATGCAGCACGATCGCCGTGATCGCGGCGATGACACCGGCAATGGCGTCCCAGTCGAGGGCGAGGATCTGCTTGAGTTTCACGGACCGGATCCGGATGCCATGTCAGCGGTGGAATTCACCGGCGCGTTCGGGCTGATAGATGACCTCCACGATCCGTACCTTCATCAGGCCGCCGCCCGGCCGGGGCCACTCGATGTACGCACCCGTCGACAGGCCCAGCAGGGCGCTGCCGACCGGGGCCAGCACCGAGATACGTTCGGCACTGCCGTCCATGTCCTTGGGGTATACCAGGGTCAGGCAGAACTCCTCGCCCGATTCCAGGGCGAAGCGGACCGTACTGTTCATGGTCACCACGTCGGGTGGCACCTCCCGCGGCTCGACCACCTCGGCACGGTCGAGTTCCGTGCGCAGCTCGGTCTTGCCGGCAAAGGCGGTCGCCGGCATCGAATCCAGCAGCGCCTCCAGGCGGTCCAGGTCCTGCGACGACAAAATGATATTCGGCCTTTGTTCCACGGGTCTTCCTCGTCAATCAATCGAATTGTTGTATGCGGGGCGCCCGGGCTGCGGCGCGGCGATGTGCCGGCAGCGCCCCGCTGTGTCGGAGGGTTGCCTGTACACTATAGATCTTAAACAGTTTCGGCGAGATACAGAAGGGCGGCCGCGGGGGTACCGCCTTAGCGCCGCTGCCACTTCAGCTCGATCTCCACCTCCTCCCCGTCCCCGTCGCGCTGATATTCGAACTCGACGGTGGCGTCGGCCGGGACCCGGATGCGCCGTCCGGCGATCTGGATACCGAAGCCCCGCCCCGCCTCCAGCGCGTCTGCCAGCCGCCGCAGCTTGGCGGCCACCGCGGCGGCCGGATAGGATTTTTCGACCTCTATATCCATGTTGTCATCGTCGGTCATCGCATCTCTCCTGCGGGAAAAGGGGGTAGCGCGCAATCGACGCCGGCGCCACCCGGGACCGCTCCGCAACGGGCTTTCGCCTCACGTATCCATGACCAAGCGGTCGCGGCCGTCCTTCTTGGCCGTGTAGAGCAACGCGTCCGCCGCCCCGACGAGGTCTGCCGCGCTGTTCTGCGGCCCGGGTCGCTGGGTCGCCAGCCCAACGCTGACGGTCACGGTCGGATGGGTCGGCGACCGCGTGTTCGGGATGCCGAGGGCACGGATCTCCTCCATCAGCGCGCCGATGATCGCGCGCGCCACCCCGGCCGCCGTATTGCCGAGGACCAGTGCGAACTCCTCGCCGCCGTAGCGCGCACCGAGATCGCCGGGACGCCGCGCGAACCGTTCGAGCAGCGCGCCGATCCGCTCCAGACACTCGTCGCCGGCCTGATGGCCGTAGCTGTCGTTGAGCAGCTTGAAGTGGTCGATGTCGATGAGCGCCAACGAGACGGGCACGCCCAGGCGCGCGCAGCGGCCCCATTCGCCGGCCAGAAATTCGTCGAACCCACGACGATTGGCGACTTTGGTGAGCGCATCGATGCGCGACGACCGCTGCACCGCCTCCTCGGCGAGCTTGCGCTCGGTGATGTCCTGGTGAGAGAGGACGCAGTAAGGCTCACCCTCGAACGCAAACGGCGTTGTGCGCATCATGAACCAGCGCTTCACGTCAGGACTGTGACAGGGATATTCGAGATAGAACGAGTCGGCGTCCCCGGCCATCACTGTGCGGATGCCTGCCGCTGCCTTCCTGCCGAAGTCCTCGCCCATGGCCGCCGCGCGGTCGCAGATCTCCAGGTAATCCTGGCCACGCCAGTCGATGTCGCCCACACAGCCATTGCTGCGGCCGAAGTCGATCCAGCTGCGGTTGACGAACACGATGTGTCCACCAGCATCGACGACCACGATGTTTTCGGCAACCGAGTCGACCACCTGCTGCAGAAATCGGCAGGACTCGAGTGGGTCATCCATGCCGCGGCCCGGGTCGGGCGCGGGCGCGGTCTGACGTCACGCACGCTCCCAGACACTGCCGTCGTTCGCCCACTGCAGCAGCACCTCGGCGCGACTCCTCAGCAGCGGCGCGAGGCGGGGCCAGTCGTCGGGGCTGCCGATCTGCAGCGACGGATGCCGGCGTCCCTCCTCCATGTGCTGCGCGGCCTCGAGCCAGCGGGCGCCGAGGACCTTGAGCGCCTGCCGCGGGTGGTGTACACCTTCGGCATCGACATAGTCGGTGGGCAGATCGCCGGCGACCACCCACCAGCCAACCAGTCCGGGCGTCTCCCGGCTTTCGACGGCCCACATCGACACGTGCGGCGCCACGTGCCAGGCCGGCCATTCGCCGATCTTGCCGTGGTCGATCCGCGCCTGCCGCAGATAGTCGCTCACTGCCACGCGGCAGTCGTTGCACCAGCGCTCTTCTTCGCTCGGTTCGTCATAGTCAGTCACTGGGGGTCTCCTGGAAATCCGTCGCGTCAGGCGCGTCGCTTCGATGGGCAGGTCCTGGCCGACAGGCTCCTAGGCCTTCTTCACAAACTCGGACTTGAGCTGCATCGCACCGATCCCCTCGATGCGGCAATCGATGTCGTGGTCGCCCTCGACCAGGCGGATGTTCCTGACCTTGGTGCCGACCTTGACGACCGACGACGAACCCTTGACCTTCAAATCCTTGATTACCGTGACACTGTCGCCGTCGCTGAGTTCGTTGCCGTAGGCATCGCGGACCACGCGCTGCTGCTCGCCACCTTCGGCCACCGCGTCCCGCGCCCATTCATGCGCGCATTCCGGACAGATGTACAGGAGGCCATCCTCGTAGGTGTATTCCGAACCGCATTCTGGGCATTGTGGCAGACCGCTCATACTGCACCTGTTAAAAACTTGATCGGCGGTCATCCCGCGCGCCGCATCGTGACACCCGACCGGGCGCAACCGGACGCGACCGGGCGGCTATTGTAGCTCTTTCAACGGCCGTCGGCTCGTCAGGTTCCCGCCGCGCGGCCCCCGCGACCCAGCCACGCCAGACCAAGAAACAGGATCATCCATACGCCGGTGCGGAACGTCATGGCACGCACACTGTCGATGGCGACGGCACTCCCCGTCGCGTACAGGTAACCGATGACCGCGAGCACGAGGAGGTTGAGCAGGAAAACAGCGGCTGCCGCACGCCTGCCCGCCTCGAGACTGCGCCACATCGTGATACCGGCCACCAGGTACGCCACGCCCATCACGGTGTTGTAGATCAACAGCGGCCGGAAGACGATATACCCCGGATCGGCGCCGGCCAGGGTCCGCCCACCCACCACGACGGTCAGGACACCGAACGCGGCGGCCACCCATGCGAGGATTCCCCGGGCGCGCCGTGCATAGGGACGGGCAGTATTCATGATGTGACCTCCGACGTGGTGCGGCTGCCGGCCGCAGTCGCGCCAAGGTGTGCGTTGGCTTCCGCGCAGCCCGGCCCTGCCGAAAGCGGCTCTAGCACCGATCGTTCCTGCGAGCATCACGCCGGCACGGCCGCCGCGCCGCAGCCCCTTATTCCGATAACAACCTGAATTTACTATGTTAATTACTCAACCTTGAAGATGATAGTCAGTAAAACGATCGCATCCGTGATGGCTCGAATGGCGTGTGGTTCGCCGGGCCGCAAGTACAGCAGCTGGCCAGGTTTGAGCGTTCGCGTCGCCCCCATCGCAGAAAACGCGATCTCACCCTTTATGCATTGAACCACAATGGGTCCTGATACCTGGTGATCTGCGAATTCCTCACCCGCCGGGAACACCAGCCGAGCAAGCTCCATTTCAGGTGTTTTTACGATGGTCTTGCCATGTTCACTCGGCAGGTCCTGTGCCCAGGTTTCCAGATCCACTACTTCCGAGGGTGCTGCGTGGTGAGTTGCCATGGCGTTGTCCTAGCTGACCGATTGATATCTCACGCGCACGTCGAGTCGCGTGCCGTTCCCGACCGCGTCTGGTCCTGGACGCGTAGTCTGGATCACATGCCTCGGGTCGTGTCCCCATATCCCGGAGTGCGACGACCCCATGTCCGCAACATCGCACCTGCATCTCGTCGCACCCCGAGGGCGGGTGGAGAGCCTGTTCTCAAAAACGGTGCAACGATCATGCGCCTTCCCTTACTGTAGCAACGGGGCGGCCCAATGTCTCATCGTACCGATGTCCAGCGCGCCTGAGCGACGCAGGCGATGCACGCGAGTCAGGCGAGGCGCAGCAACATACCGAACGCTCAGCAGCATCACCCCACCAAAGGCACGAAAAACCGGCTCGCGAACTCGATCGCCTCTGGTAGCGCAAAGACTTCTCTACCACCGGGATCTTCCACAAGCCATTGCCGGGCAGCCGCGCCATCCCGCAGAAATGGCATCTCCATGCACAGGCTGTCCGCACAGTGGGACTCCGCGTCTGCCGCGCCCCAGGCAATGCCCACGTGGACCGCACCCGCTGTATCTGCATTGTCTATCGTCTTGCCTGACTGGTCTATGTCGACGGGGGTGCCGGTGACTCTGCAGTGCGAAGTGATATGTGTCGTCATCCCGAACATGGGACTCACCGCCAGGGAATCCAGCGCACACATGGCATGGACTCGATGCCCATTAACCTGAACCTGATAATCCCGTGCCTCCATCGTGAAGGGGTACGCTCCCACAGGCGTTCCGTCCCCGGAGAATGTCACCATGTCGTTTTTTCTCAGTACGTCAACCGCAGCGTCCAGGTCGCTGACGTACTGTGCCATTTCCTCCCGGGTCAGAATCCGCCCTTTGGTCGGAAAGGAACGAAGAATCTGCCGGTGAAGCTCACGGACCTGCTCGCTGCATTCGCCTTGCCGTGCGCTCAACGGCAGAATGCGCCGCAAGCGCCGCAATGCATTTTCCAATCCCACACTCATACACCACCCATCGTACTCACAGGCCGCCGGCCCGAGCAATGTCATGTCCACGCCGACGCCAGGGAAGATCGCCCAGGCGACAAGCACAACGATAAACCTCCGTACATCGGATTCGACCTGACCCGCTGTTCAGATATTCCTCACATGGAATGAAATAGAACGAAGGCCCCAATCGACAAATAAACGAATATGAAACCGTAATACAAAACCGGGCTGTCCTGTTTAGTATAATAATTGGGCCGCAGGCCGCGGGATCCCGCCATGACCTTTCCGGTCAGCAGCCCCCGGACTGCCATACCGATGATCACCAAGCTTACCAATAGCAAGAGTACGGGTGGCATATTCAATTGTCCGTTGTGATCCCAGGGCTGGCGAGACGCTTCAGCTCAGGGTATCCACCGGGCCGAAAAAACCATCAGTTCGACTTGAATCCATCGTCAGGCACCGACCCATCTGCTGCGAAAGATGAAGTAGGCGGCGCCTAGTATACAAAGCGATGCCCAAAGATAATCCCACTTCAGGGGCTCCTTCATATAAAAGAAGGCGAAGGGTACAAACACTGTCAGAGTAATGACCTCTTGCAAGATCTTCAGTTGCCCCAGTGACAGCACACTGTAACCAATACGATTTGCCGGAACCTGCAGCAGATACTCAAAAAATGCGATCGCCCAGCTGACCAGGACCGCGACCAGCCAGGGTTTGGTGCTTAGTTCCTTGAGGTGCGCATACCAAGCAAATGTCATGAAGATGTTGCTGAGTGACAGAAAAATAATCGTCAGACCAATCTCACGCATATCTGAACTCGATATCAGGCATTCATACTCAGCCGGGCCGTCTTCTGGTGTCCGCGGGCTTATCTTAATTCGGTGCAATCGATTTCGTTATCCAACAGCTCGATCTGATTCATAATATTGACGGGCATCCCGGGTCAGCGGACACTCTGTAGTCCTTTTTCGCTGTAGCCGCTCAACGCTCAAGCCTTCTCCCGTGCCCGGCCTTCGCGATACGAATCCGCGATACCCACTGCCCACACCATGATCAAAGCCACCGTCGCAGCACCCGTTGACCTTTCGTGGCTACGTGCCTGCGTCACCACCAACTCGGAAATGGACTCCACATCGAGAGGAACATGACCGCTTTGCATCTTGTCCACCACTTCGAACGCTGTGCTCATCGCAACAGAAAGGATGGTATAGAACAGCACACCTGCCGCACCTGCAAGGAAAATGCCGCGAATATACTTTCTCAAGTACAGGTGACCCAGCCCCGGGAACACCAACCCCGACAGCAGGGCAGCTGTTGTTGACCTCTTCACGATCGATCTACTCGTAGTCCTGGGAACCCTACCGGCCCGTGCGTTTGTAGGAGCCTGGGACCGGAATTTAGCAAGCCGGAGTGTCCGCTACAATGGAAAAACAACCGCCGACGATCGATATAGGTGCCGCTGCTGGAAACCCCCTGTCGGATGTACCCACTTCATGAACGGGCCCTTGCTCGCACCACCGACACTGCCACCGGCAACTGGCCAGGGCAGGCCGGCCTCGTCAGCCCCTTGCCTTGACACCTTCCAAAGGCTAGGCTCGAAGGGCATCCCGGAGGATCGGGGATGTGTGCTGGCACAGCCCGGTGCCGGTTTCCACAAACCACTGACTATGACGCCATGAATGCCCCTGAGAATTCCCTTACAAAAGAGCAGATCGCGCAATTCGCGCAACGCATCGACGCACGTAAAAGTCTATTGCTGAATGAAATCCGGCAGGTGCTCGCACGCTCCAGCACCGAGCACCTGGTCGATCTCATCGGCGGATCGGGCGATTCCGGCGATGTGGCGGCAGCCTCCGTGCTCCGTGACATCACCGAGGCCGAGATCGTTCGCGACGTGGGAGAGGTGCGTGACATCGCCGCGGCGGAGGACCGCATCGCGGCCGGGCAGTACGGTCTGTGCATCGACTGCGGGGCGCCCATCCGGTACAAACGGCTGGATGCGTATCCGACCGCCAAACGCTGCTTTGCCTGTCAGGTGCGCCGCGAGAAACTGCAGGCGCCGTCACCCTACACGGGCCGCTGATCATCGAGATGGGATAGGTTCTGTTCGTGGGGCCATCGCCGGGTAGCGCTTTTTTACACCATTATTGGCCACGGAAGCACACGGAATGACACGGAAAGAATTCAACATATAAACCCAGGACCATCACCCACAGGGTAATACCTGGGCTTTATGCAGCTAGCTCTTGTCCGTGTCATTCCGTGGATTCCGTGGCTAAAAATCGTGTAAATGAACACCACCCCGGTCATAGCCAGATAACTCCATTGCCAGTGCGCCGGGCTCATCGTTGCATTGTCAAGCGATCGCCCAAAGGCTCGTCTTCAATGAAACATGGAGAGATCATGCACACGAACGGAAAAGCAATCATTGAAACGGAGAGACTCCCGATAAAGCTGTGGCTGGAAGCGGATGAGATGGATGAGGGGGCGCTGGAGCAGGCGCGAAACCTGGCAAACCTTCCCTTCGCCTTCAAGCACATCGCCATCATGCCGGACACCCACCAGGGCTACGGCATGCCGATCGGGGCCATCCTGGCCACCCAGGGGGCCATCGTACCCAACGCCGTCGGGGTGGATATCGGCTGCGGCATGTGCTCTTTGCGGACCAATCTGACCGATGTCGCGACCGCGGACTTGAAAGCCATCATGGGCATCATCCGCGACACCGTCCCGGTGGGCTTCAATCACCACAAAACACGTCAGGACGAAGCGTGGATGCCCGGGAGAAAGGGTGAGTTACCCATCGTCGAACAAGAGTACGAAAGTGCCCTCTACCAGATCGGCACATTGGGTGGCGGCAACCATTTCATCGAAATGCAGAAAGGATCGGATGGCTATATCTGGATCATGATCCATTCCGGCTCGCGCAACATCGGTTTCACGGTGGCCAATCATTACGATGACGTGGCCAAACAATTGAACCAGGCGGCCGGCGAGGATATATCCCAGGACTTGGCCTATATCCCGGAATCCTCTGCCTATTTCGAACTGTATTGGAATGAAATGAACTACTGCCTCGAATTTGCCCTGGCCAACAGAACGCTGATGATGGAGCGGGCGAAGTCGGCATTCAGAGAAGTTCTGCCCGAGGTCGAGTTTGCGGATTTCATCAATAAGCCACACAACTTCGCCGCCGAGGAGGAACATTTCGGCGAGACGGTCATCGTGCATCGAAAAGGCGCGACGCGGGCCCGCAAAGGGGAATGGGGCATGATCCCCGGCTCCCAGGGCACGCGGTCTTTTCTCGTCAAGGGTAGAGGAGAGGCGCAGTCCTTCGAATCATGTGCCCATGGTGCCGGCAGAATCATGAGCCGGGCGAAGGCCCGCAAGACACTGGACTTGAAAGAAGAGATAAAGGCCCTCAAGGAACGCGGCATCTTACACGCCATCCGCCACCGGGAAGACCTGGATGAGGCACCAGGGTCGTACAAGGACATCGATGAGGTGATGAGAAACCAGATTGACCTGGTCGATGTGCAAATTGAGCTGCAACCCCTGGCCGTCATCAAGGGGTAAGCCCCGCACACCCGAATGAGGGGAGGCCATGGACGCAGGGGTGGTGCTGAATCGGCCGAGCTTCACTTATGTAGATGGCCCAATCTCCGGCGACGCATTTGACTCCGCGTAGCGGGCCGCCTCGCGCACCACCGCCAGGTCTTCATCCGTCTCAAGCGCTTTGCATGCGCGTTTCAGCGCCAGCCGCCCGTGCGCCATGGCGGCATCCCTCATTTCGGGATTTCCAATTGATGCCAGAGTGCCCAGCGCCTTCTGTAGTCGCATCGAGACTTCGACCGCCCCGGCACCGTCCCGGGCAATCGCGGTGAACGCGTCGTCGAACATATCGCGCACCGAAATCGGGGGCACTGCGATGCGATCATACTTGGGTGTTTCCTCGCTGGTATCGTCCGGCGTATCACGCCACTGATCGAAGAGTCGTAACAGTACGCCGATAACGTTGATCGCCGTACCGGGATCATTGACGGCCGGTGACAGCGCGCGACCGGCTATTTCCGACAGGACCACCAGGCCGAATCGTGGGTCATCCTCGAAACGACGATCTTTCCCAATCTTGAACGACTGGACAACGCGAGTGTAGTCAATTTCTTCCTGATTGCTGGATGAAGTACTCACGTATGCCAGTGGCCGATCGGGCGCAGCCAATGTGCCGGGCAACGCCGCCACCACCACCTGAGCGTCGGTTTTCTCGGCCCACACCTGCATTGCAGACATATCGATATGCTGCACATATCCAACCGTCTTTGCGAATACCGGTTGCCCTTGCGCCTGAGCGCCACCCCCTGGCATGCCGTGCAGCGTCGGCGCGTCCCGCCGCCGTTTCAACGCATTGGCCGCCGCCTTCTCGACCTTGTCGATCGTCGATCCAAGACGTCCAAGACGGGCGATACGGTCCACCCAGCGCACAAACGTAATAATGACGATACCGAATACAGTCGCCGTCAGGATAAAGAGAATGAAGAGACCAGCCTTTCCAAAGTAGGCGTTTTTAACCGCCGTCAGAGCCACGATGCTGAAAATAAAAGCACCAATGAAGGTCGAAAGCGCATTCTGGGATACGTCGTCCGCAACGACCAGACCGAATGAACGCGAGGTTGCCGTGCTACTGGCGGAGGCATAGGCCGATACCATCGACGCCACGGAAAAGGTGGCGACCACCAACATGCTGGACGCCATAACGGACAGCAACGTCTCAATAGACCCTTGTGCGATCTCTGGCACGAACTGCGCCAGCCCGGTTTCATCCGCAATTTTTGCCACGAAGGCCGCACCGACCGACAGCAAACAGACCACCAATGGCCTCACCCAAAGGCGCTCGCGCAACCGACTGAGGAGAAAACGGAGACGGTCTGCTGAAATGAGGGATTTCATGATGATTATCCTTGCGCCGGCTAAGGCCCCACCTCAAGCACGCGGCGTGGACACTAGCAGCACGAAGCTGTCACTCGTACGGTCCTTTCATTACTACACTCATATGAACCCATTTCGTATTCCCGACAAATCCACGGCCGGTTTTCATATATCGTGCACATAAATGTCTCACGGTCTAACGCCGAGCACCAACCATCATCTAAACGCAACATCGTTTCCGCGCCCCATTCATCGACTGAAATATGGACGTCTGGCACACCCGTGTCAGTGATAATCATGACCTCCAGGCGGCAGCAGGAAGCCTGGCAATTTGAACAGGTGACCTCGGAATCAGATACATCTTTGATAATACTGGCCATGTCGATTATCACTTGAACTAATAACGTATTTTTCCCAAGCCGGCCATGTCCGAAATCAGTTTGGGTCGCGTTTGAGATGTTGGCCTTTGAACTATAACGATCACGCCCAGCCGAGCAGGTGCGTAAGAGCCGTCGCCGGATGGGACAGCTTGTTCCAGGCAGTGCTCTAATAACGCTTGAAGCCTTTTGACAACTCTGAACCTCTTGCCCAAAACAAAGGGATATTGTGTTTCGGTACTTCTATTTTCAACTTGTTCAGAAAGTCTGTTTCTTGTTCCGAGTACGCTGATGGATTCGTGGTTACTATCCACAGCCCATTTTCAAGAACGGACTTGTCCTGCTTTCCTACATACTCCAGCACATCTTCCACCGATTGCAAATAAGGTTGCCCGGGCTCCGGTTTGAGATAGGGCGCATAGGTCACCTGCAACCCCCAAGGCTGACCCGACAGATCTGCTACACGCTTCGGCAAAGCATGGACCGTTATTCCTTTATCGCGTTGAGGCTCACCCGCATACGTCGCAGGCGCAATCAAGAAGAATATAAGTAGCAATATGCTTAGTGTTCTCATTTTTTGCCTATAACGTTTGAGTCAACCAGCCCAGACCAATACCACTCCCGTGGGCACTTTACGCACATCCGGCTTGAATGAATCGTTAAATCGCACTTAGTACTCCGTGCAATGCTCGATGATTTCACCAGAAGTACCATCAGCCATGTGATGAAAAAGGGTGCCCTCAGATCCCGGTCCAAAACCCTTGGTCCACCACTCCAACTCGCCGCCAACGTAACGCGCACCACTACCAGAAACCGCGATTTGCATTTCGTAGCTACCACCTTTGTATTGAAGCGTGGCCGAGTCGCTCGAGGGGTAGGTTGCAGCAATCGTTTCGCCACTCTCGCACCGATAGTCATGCACAGTGGCCGTCGCTGGTGCCGCCACAGGCGTTCGGGTATCTACGTTATCCTGGGGCGAGTCGGTACAGGCAGTTACGAGCAGGACTGATGCAAACGTCAAGAGAACGAGGAGTTTCATATGAGCCTCCATCTTGTTGGTGTGTGGTCTAACGTTGGTTTCACTTGCGAGCGTGGCTGGCCCGGTCCGTGCGCCAGCACGAAGCGTGACAGAGGTATTTGCCAGGCGCAAGCGCTGTCAGGCAGCTGTCATCAATCCTCTTACGCCTGCGAACAGGAAGTACAATCCGAGGCCCGCTAAAACAGCAACCGAAGCCGCAATCAGTGTCCGCTGGCCATTCGAACCCAGGAAGCGAACAGTGCCGACCAAATAGATGAACAGCGCCAGCATCACTACCATTGTGCAGTAGAAAGCTCCTACAACCGCAACAGCATACATCGGCTGTACGCGCCACGCGGCAAGCACTAGCGGGCCGAGCACCAGTGACCAGCCGATGTACGGATTGGGGTTGAGCAGATTAACCAGTACTGCATCTAGAAGCGTCCGTGGTGCTGAGAGGCGCAAATCGATCGAGTCGGGTCGCTGTAACCGGCGCAGGGTGACAACGGCGAAGAATAGAAGCAGCACGCCCCCGCTCGCACGGAGTACATGCAGGGTATTTACCGAAAGCTGGTCCAGCACAAGCAGTACGAGTAAAGCGATGGGCACATCACTGATCAGAGGCGCCAGACTTGCTGGAAGCGTGCGCCTCCAACTCGTCGATGCGACACGAGAAACCAGAAACGCCTGGAGTGGACCCGGTTGTACCGCCGCCGCGAATGCGAAGCTGCTACCAATAACGAGGTATTCAATCATTCCCCACCGTACGACCAGTCCTGGTTTCGAGCCTGCCTGATGTCAGCCGACAGCCGCTGATGAATGCTGTAACAAGCTGAAACACTGAAGCGATCGACGGAATCTTCATACAGGTAAAGAACCCTCGGGAGTTTGGCCCGTTATTCTTGTCACTTATCCCTCGACCCGCATAGATAACGCCTGCATTAAGCCGAGCTGCAAAGCGGCTTGACGCCCCCGTCACTTGGCATGTGCCTTCCCGCACTCAACCAAAAAAACATGCATATTCATCACGATCCACGACAGCCAAGAACTCTTCCAGTGTTTCAACCTGCGGATTGGGCTCATACGCGTGCCACTTCAAATCTGCTCGCTGCCAATAGACCTTCCAGATTCTCTGCGCTTTTACGTAGGTTGCCTTTGCCACGGAATGTTCGAGTTTTTCTTCTGGATGGCGCCAGCGTGGGCGAACCTCGAAGATTTCTACGCTTTGCCCTTTTACACGAAACCCCAGATCCAGTTCAGGACGAATGTGCGGCGGTGGCCGGCGCTTTTCGACAAACGCACGAACCTCTTTTTCAATCCTCTTTGTTTCGAATTCGCTCAGTGCCATTTCTTACACCTAACGGTCTGCACCCGCGGCGCCACGTTGTGCGCGGTGTGCAAGCCCCGCAATGGTGAACTGGGTGCGCTGGTTAATTCTCATTGTCTTTCCACCTCATTCACCAATCGCTTCAACTCCTCATCTTTCGTTGGACCTGATATCCAACTGCTCATGAGCATGCAAAGTTCGTGTGCTTCCTTGACTTCAATAGACATCCATTCATAACGAAAGACCTCACGTCGTCCATGAGACGCGGCCTTCAGATCGCCTTGATGGTGCTGTTTGCGGTTTGTGGAATGACCTCCGTAATGCCCCACTCTCTATTGAACATGACTTTTCGGTTGTACAGAACAACCAAAACCGCAGCGGCCACAAAAAATAGTGTGTCGTACGGCTGCGCATCAGGCCAGATGGGGTTGATGAGTTGAAAATGGAACAGTGCGGGGAGCAAGATGCTGCCACGCGAGACGTTGAATAGTGGAGTCATAATCACGCTGACGGCTTTTGTTGGCATGGTTTAGCCGTTCGCATTATCACGCTCCGAAGCCTCTTGTAGCTCCCTGACCAACCGTATCAACCGACTCTCATTACGGAATGAAATGAACCACAACAGAACCACTACGAATGCAAATACAAGCAGCGCCGCTATTACGATCGGTAACATAACCACCATGACACCCATTGTTGATTCGGACAGGGTTCCGGCGTTGAGACGTTCGATTACGTGCCCAGGGTTTATCAAGTGCGGAACCTTCAGCCACAGCCAAGCCCCGTACGTGACAAGCGTTACTAGCAACGCTGCGCCAGACAATGGCCAATATTTGGCTCTTCTTTCCCGCTTCTCAACGAATGCTTTATCTGCTTTTGAAAGCTTCATATTCCTTTCTTTTTGCCTAACGAGCCTGTAGAAAAATCTTTCCATGAAAGTGCGAGCATTCATCGACAGTGAATATGCACATCATCGGAGGATTGTTCTCGTCTGGCCGGTCATTATTGTCGTTGTGTGTTCATGATGGCGAGGATTTGTCGCGGCATCACCCCATTTCACCCGAATTCGACCCCGTACCGGTGGATCTCCAGCATATTATGCACAATACAGTACAGCTTCCACTGGGTATCGACCTTCTTTCTGCCTCTGAGTGTGAAGCGGTCCAGCCCGATGTTGCGCAGATGCCCGAACACCGGCTCGACGGTGGCGACCCCGTTGGGCAGCATCGACGGCAACCGCAGCATCGAGACACACCTGCGGGAGCGCAAGGGTCTCGACAGCGCCATCAGTGTTCAGCGCGACCATACCGACCGGGATTTCTACGTACGCTATACGCAGAAGTTCTAGCGCCGGAACATCACCAGATGGTCGAGGTCGAGGCGAATGCCGATGCGTTCACCGATGGCGTGGTCGTGATGGCTCGGCACCAGGCTGAGCACCCGGGCGCCGCTGGGGAGGCACAGGGTGTAGAGAAAATCCGCACCACGGAAGGCCTTGTCGCAGACCTCGGCGAGCATGGGACTATCGTCATCATGGATGATGTCGTCGGGACGCATCAGCACATCCACATCGGCATTGTGACCGAAGGCAGGATCGAAGTTGCCGTCGATGATGCCCAACGCGGTCTCCACCTGGTGGTCGTTGAGTACCGTACCGCGCAATAACACGCCCTCGCCGATGAAGTTGGCCACGAAACGGCTACCCGGTTCGTGGTAGAGCGCATAGGCGGAACCCCATTGTTCCAGCCGGCCAGCATGCATCACCCCGATCTCATCGGCCATGAGGAAAGCCTCCAGCTGGTCATGGGTGACGAGAACGGCGGTAATACCTTCATGGCGCAGGATGGCACGCACCTCGCGGGCCAGTTGCTCGCGCAGATCCTTGTCCATGCTGGAGAAGGGCTCATCCAGCAGCATCAAGGCCGGGCGCGGAGCAATGGCCCGCGCCAGGGCGACACGCTGTTGCTGCCCCCCGGAGAGCTGGTGGGGATAGCCGCGGGCATAGGCCCCCAGACCCACCAGTTCCAGCAGCTCGCTGACCCGCGCCTCGCGCCGGGATGCTGCCTGCTGACGGATACCGAATGCGATGTTGTCGGCGATGGTCAGGTGCGGGAATAGAGCAAAATCCTGAAACACCATGCCCACCTGGCGCTGCTCAGGCACCAGACTCCAACCCGGCCGACTCACGACCTGGCCTGCGAAACGAATCTCGCCCTCGGAAACGGGTTCGAAACCCGCGATGGCACGCAGCACTGTTGTCTTGCCGCAACCACTCAACCCCAACAGGCAACCGATACGTCCCTGTTTCAGATGAAAGGATAGATCCTCCACCACCGTCTGATCGCCGTAACGAACACGAATATGGTCGACCTCGAGGAGCGGAACGGGGCTGTCTGGTTTAGCCATGACCGGGGCGTGCGCGGGTAATGGAACGGCTCAGGAGAATAACCGGAATGATGCCTACCAGCACTATGGTCAGGGCCGCCGTAGCGGATTCCGCCAGGCGTTCATCGGAAGCCAGTTCGAAAGCGCGCACCGCCAGGGTGTTGAAGTTGAAGGGACGCAGGATCAGGGTAGCCGGCAGCTCCTTGAGTACATCCACGAATACCAGCAACAGGGCGGTGAGCAGACTGCCGCGCATGATGGGCATGTGGATGCGCGCCAGCACCTGATTGGGTGGCAGGCCCAGGGAGCGCGCCGCATCGTCCATGTTGGGCTTGATCTTGCCGAGCCCTGCCTCCACGGTCTGCAGGGACACCGCGAGGAAGCGCACAGTGTAGGCGAACAGCAGGGCCACCAGGGTGCCGCTCAGCAGCAGGCCGGTGGAGATATCGAAGCTGTCACGCATCCAGGCGTCGATGCGGTTGTCGATCCAGGCAAAGGGGATGAGTACGCCCACGGCGATGACGGTGCCGGGCACGGCATAGCCCATGCCCGCCACGCGTACCGCCGCTGCCACCCCGTAGGATCCGTGCAGGCGCTTGCCATAGGCCATGAACAGGCCCAGCAACACCGCCAGCATGGCCGCCGCGCCGGCCAGGCCGAGACTGTGCCACACCAGGCGCAGAAATTCGGCATCCAGGGTTTCCCCCGCCGTTCTCGCCGCCCACACCAGCAACTGCCCCGCTGGCAACAGGAAACCGAACAATAACGGCAACAGACACAGGCCGAAGGCGGCCAGCGCGCGCCAGCCTCGCAGTTGATAGCGCGGCAGATGCCGGTAGCGACCGCTGGTGTGATGATAACGGGCCTGGCGCCGTGACCAGCGCTCCAGCACGATGAGGATGAACACGAAACTCATCATCAGCGCCGCCAACTGTGCCGCGGCGGCGGCATCGCCGAGGCCGAACCAGGTGCGGAAGATACCGGTGGTAAAGGTGGCCACACCGAAATACTCCACCGTGCCGTAATCCGCCAGTGCCTCCATCAGTGCCAGCGACAGGCCGGCGATCACCGCCGGGCGTGCCAGCGGCAATGCGATGCGGAAAAATCCGGTCCAGGCACCCGCACCGAGGGTGCGGCCGACCTCCAGCACGCAGATGGACTGCTCCAGGAAGGCGGCGCGCGCCAGCAGGTAGACATAGGGGTAGAGCACCAGCGATAGCATGACGATGGCGCCGCCGAGGGAGCGGATCTCCGGGAACCAGTAATCACCATAGGACCAGCCGAACCAGTCACGCAGGCCGGTCTGCACCGGGCCGGCGAAATCCAGCAGGCCCGTATAGGTGTAGGCAATGATGTAAGCCGGTATGGCCATGGGCAGCAGCAGTGCCCATTCGAATACGCGGCGGCCCGGGAACTGGCACATGGAGCAGAGCCAGGCGCTGGACACACCCCCGAACAGGGTGCCCAGGCCAACGCCCAGCAGCAACAGCACCGAGTTGAGCACGTAATCCTTGAGCACAGTGTCGGCCAGATGGCGCCACACCTCGCCGGCCGGCTGGAACACGAAGCCGAATACCGTCAGCACCGGCAGGGCCAGCACCAGGGCGACCAGAATCACGCCCGTGCGCCAGGGGTTCGGCAACCGGAAAGACCCGACCAGGGACTTGGTCAAGGGATGTGCTGTATGCAAGCAAGAACCAATGGAAAACACGCCATGCGGTTAAGGGAAAACAAAACAGCGGCCATTGTAGGTCGCCGTGCCATCCGGGAAAAGTGGACGGATGCCGGATGATCGATCGGCCCGGGGTTAACGCCAGCCTACCCGGTCCATCAGGCGCAGGGCGTCGGCGTTGTAGCGGCCGAGCTCGGAAAGGTTGATCCCGTCCGCTTTGAAGGGCCCCCAGGCTTTCAGGGTATCACTGGGCTCGATGCCCTCGACCACGGGATACTCCTGATTGGCATCGGCGTACCAGCGCTGCGCCTCGTCACTCACCAGGAACTCCATCAGGCGCACGGCCTGCTCCCGGTTGCGGGCGGCGGTGGTCAGACCAATGCCGCTGACGTTCACATGCACCCCGGAACCGTTCTGGTCCGGCCAGAATACCGCCAGGCGTTCCGCGCTGGCCCGCTCCGATTCCTGGGAGTCGTTGAGCATGGCAGCCAGGTAATAGGTATTGGCGATGGCGATATCGCACTGGCCGGCGGCGGCGGCCTTGATCTGGTCGCGGTCGCCGCCACGAGGCGGGCGGGCGAAATTTGCCACCAGGCCGCGTGCCCAGGTCTCGGTCTCCGCCTTGCCATGGGTCGCGATACGGGCGGCCACCAGGGATTGGTTGTAGATATTACTCGAGGAACGGATACAGATACGTCCCTTCCAGCGTGGGTCCGCGAGATCGGCGTAGGTCGACAGCTCTTCAGGGGCGACCCGGTCGCGTGCATAGAGGATGGGGCGGGCACGCAGGGACAGGCCGAACCAGTGGCCCTCGGGATCGCGGTAGCTGGCGGGAATGCGCCGCTCCAGGATGGTCGATTCCACCGGCGCCAGCACCCCCAGTTCGCGCGCCCGGTACAGACGCCCGGCATCGGCGGTCAGCAGCAGGTCGGCGGGGCTGTTGCGGCCCTCGCTCTCCAGGCGCTTGATGAGGGTGTCGTCCTTGGCACTCACCATATTGACCCGGATGCCGGTCTGTTCCGTGAACCGGTCCAGCAGGGGTTCGATCAAGGCCTCCTGGCGAGCGGAATAAAGATTGACCTCGGCTGCCAGAGCAAACGGACCAGACACCGGCATCAGGAGCAAAAGAATGGCGAACAGTACTGCCTTCATGGTTTTTCCAGGGGAGCGGCTGTGCGAATGGATAAATATGGTAATGACAATCGTTCTCACTTGCAATGTTGGCATGCGGGCGAGCTGCCACCCCCGCCCTACCTTGATCAGAGAGTTCCTTCGAAAAAGTGGACAGCCACTGGCTAGTGATTGGACTTGCTTCGTTTCAGTAGACACTCCGCCTGGTTTTGCCACTTGACACCCGCTCCCAAGAAGCCACGGGACCGGGCTTACGACGAAACAACGGATGACATGCTGGCATGGCAAGCTCACCCCATCGAGCGTGTACCGCTGGGCTGCGAACCGCCAGTTTGGTTCGCAAGTGATGCCACTCATAGGTGAGTTGCCCCGAGGCAACGGTGATAGCTAGAACCGCACGAACCGGGCCAACCTTGGCTCGGTTGAAATTGTAACCCCGAGCCGTTGCCTCATCCTGGATTGCTGCAAGGTACGCGTTGATGGCCGAGCGTGAATGTGGGTGCTCGCGGAAGCGCTCCAGCTGTGGGTGATGAATGTAACCGCGTGTCGCACCGCACAGTACAGCTTTGGCCAGTAGGGCCTCCCGCCAAAGCGCAACAAGGCCTTTTGCGTCCAGGTATTTAGAGGTGGACCCCATCGGTTGGACAGTGACTGGACGATGATAAGTGCTTTCCTCCATCATGAGCAACAGGCTCTGGAGAGAAGCGATGAGACGAAAGAGACGTACCCATTCACCTGAATTCAAGTCCAAGGTGGCCCTG
>JAIOJV010000031.1 GCA_019911805.1 Gammaproteobacteria bacterium | reverse complement strand
CCTCTTGCCTCTTGCCTCTTGCCGGTTGCCAGCAGGCGTCTTCAGGCCCCCGAACGTCGCGGCGCCGGACGCTGGCCCGGGCGGCCCTGGTGGGTGCGGTTGCGCGGTTCGCCGCCGGGCCGCTGGACGTTGCCGCCCTGCGGCTTGCGGTGGCCACCGTGCCGGGCCGGCGCCTTGCCTTCGCCCTGATGACCGCCGTTGCCATCGACCTGGGCACGCGGGCCCTGCCCCGCACCGTTGCCGGAACAGGCTCGGTTTTGCTGTCGCGGCTGATTGTGCTGCCGCCCCTGATTGTGCTGCCGCGGCTGGCGCTGCTTGAACACCGGCTCGGGCCTGATACTCGGGTCGGGCGCATAACCCGCGATCACCACCTGGGGGATCTCGCGCCGGGTGAGACGCTCGATGTCGCGCAGGAAATCACGCTCGTCGACACACACCAGCGAGATCGCCTCGCCCTCCTGACCGGCACGGCCGGTGCGGCCGATGCGGTGCACGTAGTCCTCCGGCACGTTCGGCAGTTCGAAGTTCACCACCTGCGGCAGCTGATCGATGTCCAGGCCGCGCGCAGCGATATCCGTCGCCACCAGGGCGCGGACGGCGCCTCGCTTGAAGTCGGCCAGCGCCCGGGTGCGCGCACCCTGGCTCTTGTTGCCGTGGATGGCCGCCGCGGTGACGCCGTCGCGGGTGAGCTGCTCGGCCAGCTTGTTGGCACCATGCTTGGTGCGGGTGAACACCAGCACCTGGCGCCAGTCGTTCGAGCCGATCAGGAACGACAGCAGCTCGCGCTTGCGCGCCCGGTCGACGGGATGCACCACCTGCGAAACGGTCTCCACCGCGGCGTTGCGGCGCGCGACGTCGATATACGCCGGGTCGTGCAGCAGACCGCTGGCGAGCTGCCGGATCTCCTCGGAGAAGGTCGCGGAGAACAGCAGGTTCTGCCGGCCGTTCGGGCCGCTGGACGGCAACAGCGCGAGGATCCTGCGGATGTCGCGGATGAAGCCCATATCGAGCATGCGATCGGCCTCATCCAGCACCAGGATCTCCAGCCTGGAGAGATCCAGCGTCTTCTGACCGATGTGATCGAGCAGACGGCCCGGCGTGGCGATGACGATGTCGACGCCGCGGCGCAGTTGTGCGATCTGTGGGTTGATACTGACACCACCGAAGATCACCGCGGATCTGAGCGGCAGATGGCGGCCGTAGGTGTCGACGCTCTCGGCGACCTGCGCGGCGAGTTCGCGCGTCGGCGTGAGGATGAGCGCGCGCACCGGGCGGGTACCACCGGCCGGCGCCCGCGCACTCAGGCGCTGTAGCAGCGGCAGGGTGAAGCCGGCGGTCTTGCCGGTACCGGTCTGGGCGCCGGCGAGCACGTCGCGGCCCTCCAGAATGACCGGGATGGCCTGGCGCTGCACGGGTGTGGGTTCGCTATAGCCCTCTTCGGACACGACACGGACGAGTTCGGCCGAGAGGCCGAGACTGGAAAAAGACATGGATGATGCTCCTGGAACGAGCCTGCCCAGGGAGTTGCCCTGAGTCGGTCTAGGCGGAATTCACTGCAGTGGGTATCGAGGTGTACCGGGAAGCGGCGACCGCGAGGGGATCAGACGCAGACCGAAGTGCGTCGGGATGCGCGGCATGGTAACAGAGAAATCGGGTCGTGGCCATGCCTGTCGCCGGCATGACTCTCCCTCACTCCCGCACCCCGCCGAAGCGCAGCCGTACCACATAACGCATCAGTTGCACCACCAGCCACAGAAACAGCAGCGGTAACAGGATGGTCTGCAGCACGAACACCACGATGAGGTTGACGGTGTGTTCGCTGATCTCGGCCGCGCTCCGCTTGAAGGTCTCCAGGCGCTTGTCCACGTTCATGGCCGCGGCGGCCGATGCGTAGCCACGGCGCATGCTGTCGAGCAGCGAGGAGTCGTCTGCCGCCAGTGGTGGCCGCGTCTCGGCGCTGAGTTCACCGAGGGTCGCGGTCGTCTGTTCCAGGTGGCGATTGGAGGCGTCGTACTGCGGCTCCAGGAACTGCGCGTAGAGGACTTCGCTGGCGATGGCGATGAGCGGTACGGCGAAGCGCAGGATCACCATCACCAGCGCCACGCGGTAGAGTCCGCGCCGCGCGGGTGAGGCCGCACCCGGCCACCACAGCGCCCCTGTCGCGGCGACGAGCAGCAGACCGACCAGCAACGTGAAGGCCGGCCAGGCGGTGGCGTCCAGCAGCACCCGCTGAATACCCAGCGAGGTCGCGCTCGCCAGCATCACCCAGGAGAACTGTTCGATGAGATCGTTGACGGGATCGAGGATCTGCCCCGGTGCGAACACCACACCGATGCCGGCCGGCTCAAAGGCCACCTCGGTACCCTGCGCGACCGAGATCACGCCGTTCAGTCCGCGCGCGATACCGAAGGTGATGAGTGCGCGCTTGAAGCCCGCCTCGGTGTAGTCGCGCCCGGCGGTATCGACTGTCCCCAACGCGGCCAGCACCGCCAACGCGAGGGCGAGCAGCGTGAGTCCGGCCTTGAGGGCTTTGCGCGGCATGGCACCAGCCTAGCACAGCCGCGGGAAAGCCCTACATCGGCTGGCGCACGGTGAATGCCCCGCGGATATCGCCGGCGTTGTAGCCGACTGCCTGGTCGTCGGGGTACAGCGCCTTCAGCTTGGCCGACACCTCCGGCGCGATCTTGGTGCCATGGCAGGCCAGGCAGGGTGCGTTGGCCGGAATGCCGATGGCCTTCATATAGCGGAATTCCTGCGCGCCGTTATTCTCGACAACCTCGAAGTGTTCCATCTTGGCGACGTCCTCACCGGCGGCCCGACGCTCTTCGAAGGACTCCAGCACACCGCGCTCCCAGGCGTCGGCGGCGTTGCCGGGATTACGCGGCTTGAGGCTGGTGCGTGCGACCTCCCAGCCCTGGATGTCAGAGATCGACGCGGCGATGGCCGGGGCCTGCTCCTGGCACACGCTGATGGCATTGACCGGACCACCAGCCTTCATCGCCGCCTGCAGCTCGCCCTGCAGGCTCTGGGCGAAGTTCTGGATGGCGGCGCGGCTCGCCTGCGCCCGCGCCTGGATCGATGTTTCAGTATCGTTCGCCGACATGTCGTCGGCCTGCGCATTGACGGCCGCCAGGCAGGCGGCGAGTATCACAAGCTTGAATGGCTTCATACCGGGCCTCGTGTCATCTGAGTTGGGAAACAGGACTCAAGTGTAGGCCAGGATACGCACCCGCGACATGGGTCCAGATCAATCCGGGTGGATTCGGACTCACCTACCGGCGCCACTGGTTCACACGCGGTGCGCCGCTGGGCTACCCTGGTTTGGCATGGGACCCTGCGTGGGTCCAGCGTTCAGGACACGACTCATCCCTCCACACCCTCGAGGATACCCGTTTGAGCGCCATCACGCTGTTGTTCGATCCGGCCCAGGAATCCCTGGTGCAGGAGAAGATCCTGCCGCTGCTGGCGGAGCACGCCGTCACGCTGTTGCCCTTCGACGGCCGGACCTGGCCGGAGCCGGGCGACGAGGCCCTGGTGCTGACCTGTGTCAGCGACGACCAGCTCGCGCAGATGCTGTACGAGGCACAGGCCCGCGGCTGGCGACTCGGTCTGCTGCCACACCCCGACATGCGCCACGCACGCCTCGGCTACGGCATCGCGGCCCGCCTGGAGGATGCGGTCGAGGACGTACTGACGGCGGAGGCCGCGGTCGAGGTGGACGTGCTGCTGTGCAACGATCAGCCGGTGTTCAACTCGGTGGTGATCGGCGACCCCTGCACGCTGACGCCCGGCAGCCTCGCCGCGGCCGGCCTGTGGGCGCGGCTGAGGCGATTCGTGGGCCTGTTGCGCGGGCTGGGCACGGCCACGCTGCAGCCCTTCAAGCTCAGCACCCGCAAGGAGAAGACCCTGGATACCGCCGCCCTGGGCATCGTCGCGCTCGAGCACGGGCGCAGTTCCATCCTGGCCCGGCCCATCCTCGGCGATTCCGCCATCAACGACGGCATGCTGCACGCACTGGTGCTGGCGCCACGCAGCGTGCTGGGGATGATCGGCTTCCTGCTGCGCTCACTGTTTCTGCGCCGGCTCGGCGGCGGGCGGCTGCCGGCCTTCGTCGGCCACATCAAGAGCGAGGCGCTGACCATCGACAGCCCCAAACCCATCACCTACACCCTGGACGGGATCTCCGCCTGCACACAAAGCCTGGAACTGCGTGTCGCCCCGCGCGCCATCACCCTGATCCCCGGCCGCAATCTGAGCGTCGATCCGAGCCCGCCGGAGGGCAAGGAGGGTTTCCGCGTGCAGGACCTGCCCACGGGCGAGGCGGTGAAGGCGCTGGTGAGCCGACCGTTGCCGTGGATCCATCACGCCGCCACCGAGGAGTTCAAGGAACTCTTCCTGATGCTGCGCGAGAACGCCCGTGCCTCCGACTCCTATCTGACCCTGACGGTGCTCTCGACACTGCTCGCCACCATTGGTCTGTTCGCGAACTCCACCCCCGTCATCATCGGCGCCATGATCCTCGCGCCGATGATGGCGCCGATCATCTCCCTGTCCATGGGCGTACTGCGCCAGCAGGACGATCTGCTGATCGAGAGCGGCCGCTCGCTGACCCTCGGCATCCTGGTCTCGCTCGCCTGTGCGACCCTGCTCACCTGGATCACGCCGCTGCACACCATCAACAGCGAGATCGCCGCGCGCATGAGCCCGACACTGCTCGATCTGGGCGTGGCGGTAGTGTCCGGTGCCGCCGGCGCCTATGCGCATGCACGTACGGAGATCGCCCGCAGCCTCGCCGGCGTGGCCATCGCCGTGGCCCTGGTGCCGCCGCTGGCGGTCGCGGGTGTCGGCATCGGCTGGGGCGAATGGCCGGTGTTCTGGGGCGCGTTTCTGCTGTTCCTGACCAACCTGGTCGGCATCGTACTGGCCGCGGTCCTCACCTTCCTGCTGCTCGGTTACAGTCCCTTCAAGCGCGCCAGGCGCGGCCTGCTGCTGTCGCTGCTGCTGGCCGGCGCGGTGAGCGTGCCGCTGGCATTGAGCTTTATGCGCATGGTGGACGAGCACCGCATCGCCCGCGCCCTGGAAGGCTGGGAGACGGCCGGCGTGGAGGTACGCGACGTGAAGATCCATGCGACGGCGCCCCTGTATCTGTCCGTGCGTCTGCTCGCCGACGGCCCCATCGACACCCCTCGGGTCGAGCGCGTCAAGCAGGACATCGAACAGCGGCTCGGCCGCGACATCGTGCTGGAGGCGAGCACCGCGGTGGTGCGCTGAAGGCAACGCCTCTCAGTGGATGCCGGCGGCCTGCTGCTTGGCGCGCACCCAGGCGATGATGTCCGCCGTATCCTCTCCCGTCAGCCCCGGCACCGGCGCCATGTTGCCGAAATTCCAGTGGTGCGCCTGCACACCGCGCGCGACGGCGATATAGAAGGCCAGGTCAGCATGATGCGAAGGCTCATAGATACGGTGGATCAGCGGCGGCCCCTGGTCGGTGCCTAGCGCCTCTGTGCCGTGACACTTGGCGCAGTTGGCGGTGAACAATTGGCGACCGCGGATGGGATCGCCGCGGAAGCCCGGCGGTGGGAGCCGGAAATCGGCCGGCTGCGCAGCGGCGGGCGCAGCGGCGGGCGCAGCGGCCATCGGCGCCGGCTCCGCGGTCTGCGACGCCTGGTCGCAACCGCTGAGCAGTACTGCGGTAAGTACCGCATACAGTGACAGCCTGCGAGTGTGCATGGACCCATCTCCTGAAAGGAATGCAACGGCGATTCTACACGGCCACCATTCGTTACCATACCGCCCCGTCAGATGGCCACGGAATCGACAAACTACCACTACCGCCCCATAGCTTTTACCCTGAAAAAACCCATTTGCCACGGAAGCACACGGAAACACACGGACAAGATCATAGGTTTCACACAACAGCCCACGTCACCCGCCAGGTGCTGAGGCAGTATTTCGCGACACGGTTTCAATTCGGGAATCTCTGATTAATTCGTCAGACCGTCATTGCGAGCGAAGCGTGACAATCTCCTTCGACGGCAGATCAATAGTTTGGAGATTATTTGCTGCGCTCACCCCTGCGGGGCCGCCCTACGGGCGTTCTGCGCTCGCAAGCTCGCTGGTGCCACGTCGCTGTGCCCATAGAAGCCCTGCGGGCTTCATTATGGGTACCTCACCCTTCGGGTCTAGGCATTCTCGCAATGACGGGTTAATCAGAGGTTCCTTCGGTGTTCTTCCGTGTGCTTCCGTGGCAAATAGACTTTTTTGGAACTATGGAACAGCAGTGATCATTCGTGGAGTTCGTACAAAAGATCTCTCCGACCGCCACGGTTACCGGATCACGGTAATTCGAGCACGAAGGCCACGCGGCGATTGCGGGCACGGCCCGCGGCGCTGTCGTTGGCGGCGCGCGGGCGGGTGTCGGCATAGCCGATGGCGCGCAGACGCTCGGGGGCGATGCCGCGTGCGATGAGCCGACGCGTGACCTCGGTGGCACGCGCACTGGCGAGTTCCCAGTTGGACGGATAGCGGGCAGTATGGATGGGTACCGCGTCGGTGTGTCCTTCCACGGACAGCGTGAAGGTCTGTGCGTGCAGGAGGGTCGCGAGCTCATCGAGCAGCGCCAGCCCCTCGCCAGTCAGATCGGCGCTCGCCGGCGCGAACAGGATGCGGTCGCTGACATCGAGGCGTAGCGCGCCGGGCTGCACCTGGATCTCGGCACGCCCCCCGAAGCCGCCGGCCGTGAGGGCGGCGTGCAGCTCCTGGATGACCGCGGTGGGTGTTGCCGGCGGCGCCGTGTCCACACTGGCGACGGCCGCAGGCATCGCCACATAGGCCGATATCTCGCCGGTGGCGCGCGCCGCCATGTCGAAGTGCGACAGCCACACGGAGCGTATCACCGGTAAGCCGGGGGCGACGTGCATCAGCAGGGAATCCACGGCCGCGCCCACCCACTCGGAGGTGAGACCCGGTTCACCCTGAGACCCGGTGTGGGGATTGCGGCCAACGGCTGCCGCTGTACCGTCGTCGGTGGGTGTCGTCCCATCCAGTGCGGCTTGGCCGTGAACACCCCGGGCGGTGTCTGTCCGCCCCTTCGCGATGTGCATCTCTGCTTCAGGCGCGGCCTCCGCGGGCACATCGCCCGGTTCGAGAGACACCGTGGCCGCGGTGCGTTTTTCCGGCTGCCCTGCGGCTGGGCCTGCCACCGGCCCCGGTGACCGCTCGACCCGCGCAGGCACCGGCCGCGGTGCATCATCGGTACGATCCGCCTGGTTGTGCTGATAGGCCAGCAGCAGCACGAACAGCGTCAGCAACAGGATGAGCACATCGACGAAGCTGATCAGCCAGGCCTCCGGCTCCGTGGACGGCACCACATCCGCCTCCCACGGCAGCGGCGCCGCGGGCGCGAGCCCTTGCGCGGCGGCGTGCCGATACGCACCCATATCCAGGGACACGCCGACCTCAGGCCTTCACCAGCGTCAACGGCGCCGCTACTGCAGGCTCGGTCTGCTGCAGCTCGAAGGCCTCCAGTGTCTCGCGGATGAGCGTGGGATGACGGCGCTGCTGGGTCAGCAGCATGCCCTCCATGAGCATGCTCAGATTGAGCTGGCGCTGCTGGGTACGGCGCTCCATCTTGATCGCCAAGGGCTTGAAGAACAGATTGGCCGCGACGATGCCATACACCGTGGTGATCATCGCGAAGGCCATACTGCCACCGATCTGCTCCAGGCCGCTGCTGCCCAGACCCGAGAGCATATGCACCAGCCCGAACAACGTACCGAGCATGCCGAAGGCCGGCGCGAACACCGCCATGGTGCGCAGGATATGGGCCTGGCCCTGCTCGCGCGCGCGCTGCCCGGCCATGCGCCACTGCAGCGCCTTGGCCAGATCGTCGGCCTGGCAGCCATCGATCACCATGCGCAGACCGGCATGCAGAAAGGGATCCGTGATCTGTGCGAGCTGCCGTTCGACGGCGTGCAGATTACGGTGGCGCAGCCAATCGGCGCAGCGCAGCAACTGCTGCACCTCGAGCGCACGCGACTCGCGGGTATCGTGCAACAGCCCCGGCAGGGCGCGCAGTACGTCGCGGACCTCCGCCAATGGCCGGCTGATGCAGGTCGCCGCCAGGGTGCCGCCGATGACGACCAGCAGCCCCGGGATATTCAGGAAGGCACCGATGTGATCCGGCGACATGACCATCATGCCGAGCAGGAGGACGAACCCCCCGACCAGTCCGAGAACCGTGGATTGCCGCCAGCCCGCCATGTGCACCCCCTGCCCGATCATCCACCACCGTGTCGGCGGTGCTTCGGGGAGGGTCAAGGCAAGATCGGGGCCAGCCGGTCAACGGCGCATGAACCCTCGGGAAAACCGGCCTGGGTGCGGCACAGCGCACGCCCATTGCCGGGCCCGGCGGCAACGGCTTGCCGCTGCTCCACTCTTCGCCGTCGGATGGCCACGGAAGGTGGCGGGGGCATGGCGGGTTTTGCATTCCGTGTGCTTCCGTGTGTTTCCGTGGCCAACATGGTTTTCCCCCGACAAAGAATCTTTCGCGGGTTGCGTGAACTTTGTGGCTCTACACCGGCGTGCGGGTCACGACCGCGCGAGAATCATGAAATCGTAGGGCTCGAGCTCCAGCGCGCGGGCCGCGACGATGGTGCGGCCGGCGACCAGATCGACGACGCTCTTGCGCAGGCCGAGCAGGCGCAGACGCGTGCCCTCGATGGTCTGCGGCACCTCGCTGAAACTGGCCAGCACCAGCACGCTGTGGTCACCGTTGGTGCGGAAATAGCCGAAGACATGGTCGTTGCCGGTGTCGACGATCTCGGTCTCGCCACGGTCGAAGGCGGGATTCTGCTGACGGATCTGGACCAGACGCAGCAGATCCTGATAGATACGTCCCGGCACCGACTCGGGGTCACGGCGTTGCTCGGCACGTTCCCAGTCGAAGGCGGCACGGTGCACCCAGCGCGTATCGCCGATCTTGGCGGCATCCTGCTCGTAGCCGTAGTCGTTCAGCATGCCGATCTCGTCGCCCAGATAGAGCAGCGGGATCCCACCGATGCTCAGAATGACGCCGTGGATGAGCAGGATGCGGCGGATGGCCAGATCGACCTCGACCGCGTCGTCCTGCTCCAGGGCCAGCTCCAGGCCCGTCAGCGAGGCACAGGTACCGGAGATGCGCGCCGTACCGGTCGTCGTATTCTCCTGAAACGGTAGGCCGCGGGCGAAACTGCCGGGAAAGCGCCCGGTATAGAACTCGGTGAGAAAGCGCCGGTGCGCGCCCGCTTCCATACCCAGGTCGCCGACGTCGTCGTCGGAGAAGGCAAAACCGATGTCATCATGGCAGCGCACGTAGTTCACCCAGGCGCAGCCGTCCGGAATGGCGAAGCGCCGCTGCAGCGCATGCTTGAGGACGCGCACCTTGCGCGTGGCCAGCGAGTTCCACAGCAAGGCCATGAGCTGTGGATTGTAGGACAGCTGGCACTCTTCCTCGGCGATGTACTTGCTGACCTCGTCGGGGTGCACGATGGCCTCGGATTTGAATACCATCGCCGGCGCGGCGATGCGCACCAGGGCGTTGAAGGCCTGGATGATGATGTGTGCCTCGGGCAGGTTCTGGCAGCTGGTGCCCAGTCGCTTCCACACGAAGGCCACCGCGTCCAGGCGCAGGATCTCCACCCCCTGGTTGGCGAGGAACAGCATCTCCTCCAGCATGCGGTTGAACACCACCGGATTCTCATAGTTGAGATCCCACTGGTAGTTGTGGAAGCTGGTCCACACCCACTTGCGGATGCGGTTGCGGTAGGTGAACGAGCCGGGATGCTCATCCGGGAACACGGGGATGAGGTGTTTTTCATAGGCATCCGGCAGCGTGCGGTCGGGGAACAGCCGGTAGTACGACTGATACTCCGCATCGCCGGTCAGCGCGCGCCGGGCCCACTCGTGCTCGTCCGAGGTGTGGTTGAAGACGAAGTCCAGGCACAGCGACATACCCTGGTGGCGCAGCTCCGAGGCGAGCTGCGCAAGATCCTCCAAGGTACCGATCTGCGGATTCAGTTCGCGGTAGCTCGATACCGCATAGCCGCCGTCGTTATCACCGGCCGGCGTCTGATACACCGGCATGAGATGCAGATAATTCACCCCCAGCTCGCGCAGATATGGGATCCGTTCGCACAACCCGGCGAGATCTCCGGCGAACAGATCCACGTAGCACATCGCGCCCAGTACGCGGCTGGACTGATACCAGTACGGATCGACCTCGCGCAACGCATCCAGCGCCTTCAGCTCGGCGGAACGTGCATGCCACAGCTCGGTGGCTGAGGCGAGGATCGCTTCCAGATGGTAGAAAAAATCGTAATGCTGCCCGTAGAGCCGATGCAGGCTGGCAAACAGGCGGGGGAAATGGGTCTGCAACCGCAGCACATATCCCTGCCAGTCGTCGGCGTCGACCTGTGTGGCAAAGCGCGCCTCCAGGCGTGGCAGCAGCCGCCTGAGCGAGGCGGCGGCTTGTGCCTCGTGCCAGCCGGGTTCAATCATGTGGGGTCCGCGAGTGGTTGACGGTCATGCCGCGCAGTGTAGGGGATCATGGCCGTGATGCCCATGTTCTGCAGGTCCGGCGTGGCAACGGGGCATGGAAATCCCCCACCGACCACGTACAAGTCCCGGGGCGTTTGTTACACTCGCGTGCATGTCGAGTGTCGTCCGGCCAGCATGAATCACCGCGAGTGCTACCGCATCCTGGGGGCCGAGCCCGGCTGTACCTGGGAGCAACTGCGCACGGCCTATCGGCGCCAGGTGCAGATCTGGCACCCTGACCGTTACCAGCAACGACCGGAGCAGGCGGCCGGGTCGGCGCAGCGGATGTTGAAGGTCAATGCGGCCTTCGAACAGCTGGCCAGCTATTTCGAACGCCACGGCGAACTCCCGCTCAAACCGCCGCGGGCACGCAGCGCGCGCGGGCCGCGGCCGCCGGACGACGATTATGCCTGGCGGCGCGCCCGGCCCACGGCCCACGGCCGCAGTATCGGCATCTGGCTGGTGCTGCTGGGCGTTGCCGCCCTCGTCTATTATGCCTCACGGTCGTCCGAAGCGCCGCTGGATACGGCGAAGCCGCCGTTGGCCACGCACGTGCCGGCCAACGGCGGCACCGTCTTGCACCCACCCAAACACTATGGACCGCCCTTCGGCTTCGGCGACAAGCCCGGCGATGTATTCGCCGCTCAGGGCGTGCCCACCGGCACCGCCGGCGACATCTGGTACTACGGCAGGTCGGAGGTGCATTTCGAGCGCGGCGCCGTGGTGAAGTGGTTCAGCTCACCCGATTACCCGCTCAACACCCGTGCCACCAGCAGCTCGATCCTCGGCGACACCCGCGTCGATAAACCTGGGAAGAAGTGAGGCGTTAAGCGTTAGGCGTTAGGCGTTAAGCGTTAGGCGTTAGGCGTGAGGCGTTAGGCGTTAGGCGTTAGGCGTAAAAGACAAATCCTTTTTAGCCACGGAAGCACACGGAAAAACACGGAAAAATAATAATGTGAAAGCCCAGTGCCCAAGCCGAGCGATCACTGGGTGGTACAAGGTGATGGCTGCATAGGCCGGGGACAGACTAAAGGAAAAACCCCATTGCCACGGAAGCCATGGTAGTAGTCGCGGTCTGATCTGACAGGTACCAGCTCCAAGGAAGCGGTGGCTGTCATTTCAAGTCGGAACTACTTCATTTTTTAAGACTTCGGGGTGGTACCGCCTTCGTAGGAGCGCCATTCCTGGCGCGATGGCTTGAGTGCTTGCCGTACTCTTGAATCGCGGCAGGACTGCCGCTCCTACAGCGCCCCGATACACCCAGGCTTTGCTCCCGCTGCATGGGAATCATGGGTATTCCTGGTTTTCCAGTAATCGATTTTCCGTGTTTTTCCGTGTGCTTCCGTGGCTAAAAAGGATTTGTCTTTTACGCCTCACGCCTCACGCCTCACCAAGGAATAACCTGCCGATCGCGGAAAAACCCACCGCTGGGGCCGTCGTCCGGCAGCGTCGCCAGCCAGACGATGGTATCCGCGCCCTCCTCCACCGACCGCTCGGCCCCGGATCCGCCCAGGGCGGTGCGCACCCAGCCCGGGCAGACGGAGTTGATCTTCACCTGCGTCCCCTGCAGCTCGTCGGCGAAGATGCGCGTGAGTGCGTTGAGGGCCACCTTGGAGATGCGGTAGCCGGGATAGCCGCCGTTCATCTCGCTCAGTTGTCCCATGCCCGAGGACACGTTCACCACCCGGCCTCTACCCTGCATGAGCGGGATCAACTGCTGACACAACCGCAACGGACCGAAGGTGTTGGTCTCCAGCGTGCGTCGCAGGGTCTCGACCTCGGCCTGGAAGACGCCGCTCGCGCCCTGCGTCTCGGACTCCTTGCCGTCGATCAGGATCCCGGCATTGTTCACCAGCACGTCCAGGCGCCCGAACTCGTTGCGGACGTAGTCCGCCAGCGCGTGGATGGAGGCGGGATCGTCCACATCCAGGGGATGGTAGGTCACGTCCAGGCCGGTCTGGCGCAGGCTCTCGGCGGCAGCCCGCCCCAGCTGCGGATCGCGGCTGGTCAGGATCACCTGGTAGCCGCACGCGCCCAGCTGGCGGCAGGTCTCGAGCCCCAGTCCGCGGTTGGCGCCGGTCACTACGGCGAGAGGGGCTGTGTGGTTCATCGTGCATCACCTCGATGGCATTATGGCTCTACAGGTCCAGATTCTAGCAGCTCCATGACCGCGCACTGCGGGCATCCGGCAGGGGCAGCGAGGGGCAGACTGCCCCCACCGTTTCGAGTACTGCCATACCCCACCAGACCGATGACCACGGAAGCGTACGGAACAATACGGAATGTAGAACCCACCACACCCTCGCCTTCCGTGTCGTTCCGCGTGCGTTCGTGACCAAGGTATGTTTATGGCTTCAGTCGCAGGCTGCAGCGACGGCTGTAGGTAGATCACGCAGGAACCCCGCGGTTGAGTCGACCGATCGGGGACCCAATATTGCTTCAGCAAGGGCTTGGGCCAGGGTGTCGTCGCCGGCGGCTGCGCAGGCATCGCCGTCTGGCGTCGCGGCGTGTGGCTGGGTCGAGCACGAGATCAGTATAATAGTGTCAGGCGATAAACACCGGGAGTACCTGTAGTGGCAGATTGGCTGGAAGGCAGAATCATCGAACGTGTGCAATGGACGGCGGGGCTGTATTCGCTGCGCTTCGAGGCGCCACTGGGCGCGTTCAAGGCCGGGCAGTTCGTGCGCATCGCACTCGATATCGATGGCGAGCACGTCGCCCGGCCCTATTCCCTGGTGAACGCCCCGCACGAGCCGTACCTGGAGGTCTACTTCAACGTGGTCAGCAGCGGCCCGTTATCGCCCCGACTGGCCGGACTCGGGCCCGGCGACACGCTGTGGATCAGCCCGTCGGCAAGCGGGAACCTCGTCGTCGACGAGGTCCCCGCGACGCGCCATCTGTGGCTGCTCGCCACCGGCACCGGCATCGGCCCCTTCCTGTCCATCCTCAAGACCGACGATCCCTGGCGACGCTTCGAGAAGATCGTGCTCGGCCATTCCGTGCAGCGCGCCGCCGAACTCACCTACCGCGACAGCATCGAGGCGTTGCAGGCCGCGCACGGTGACCAGCTCACCTACGTCCGGCTGGTGACGCGCGAGCCCGTAGCCGGCGCGCTCGACCAGCGCATTACTGCGAGCATCACCTCCGGTACGCTGGAGACGGCCGCCGGCGTGCCGCTGTCTGCCGAGGGCTCGCACGTGATGCTGTGCGGCAACTCGGCCATGATCACCGACGTCACCGAGGTCCTCGCGCCGCGCGGCATGCACCGCCACCGCCGCCGCGAGCCGGGCCACATCACCACCGAAAAATATCATTGAACACGGCACGCCCGCAGGGTGTGCCAACGCAGCGACATACCCTGCGGGCGGTATGGCCACGGAAACACGCGTAACAATACGGAATGGAAAACCTGTCACGGTGCCAGCCTCCGTGTGTTTCCATCGCGGAGGGCTGGGTCATGCGCCCGGCCCGTGTGCAGGTTCGGTGCCGCTCGACAGCCGCCACGCCGCGACCGGATAATCGCTGCAACCGCCATCCGGACACCTGCCATGCCCGCCTTGCGCCTGCTCGATCTGCGCGATCACACAGCCCCCGACCTGCTGGCGGGCTTCATCGACCTGTATGAGCGCACCTTCAGTGATCCGTCCGAACGCGAGGATCCGGCGCAGTGGCCACTACGGCTGTACGGGGATCTCCCAGCACCACAGCCGCGCATGCATCTACTGGTCGCCGTGGACGATGCGATACCCGAACGGCCGATCGGCGGCATCGCCTTCGAGTACTACCGCGACAGCCGCTGCGGCCTGCTTACCTATCTGGTGACTGATCCGGCGCACCGGCGCCGCGGCCTGGCGCGGCGCCTGCTCGACTACGCCATCGCCCGCCTGCACCGGGACGCACAGGAGTATGGCACTGCGCTGCGCGCAGTGTTCGCCGAGGCGGAGGATCCCGACCAGGTCGGTGCGTACGACAACACTATGCCGCCGCGCGAACGCCTCGCGACACTGGCACGCCTGGGCGCACGCCGTATCGACATCCCCTATGTACAGCCCAGGCTGGAGGGTGGCAGCGAACCCTGCCGCCACCTGCTGCTGCTCGCCTTCCATCCCGACACGCCAGACATCGCCGGCACGGTGGTGCGTGACTTTCTCCATGAATTCTACCGGGCACTGGGCATCGCACGGCCCGAGACGGACACCGACTTCGTCACCATGACCTGCGGGCTGGACAAACCACTGCGACTCGGAGCACTTTAGTACACGCCCGCAGGGTGCATTCCAACAATCCCGGAACCCACCAGGACGGTACACCCGTATGCCGACACACCGCAGCCCGCCGCGTACCGAAGCACCGGCCCTCGCCCTCACCGACGTCGGTATCTGCCTGCATTACGTGGAGGCCTGCGACACCGGTGAACAACAGTACGAATACCCACACGACAGCGTCATGGAGTCCATGGAG
The DNA here is from genome assembly GCA_019911805.1 of Gammaproteobacteria bacterium. Lineage (NCBI taxonomy): Bacteria > Pseudomonadati > Pseudomonadota > Gammaproteobacteria > Gammaproteobacteria bacterium. The sequence continues at coordinate 11,622 of JAIOJV010000031.1, read as the reverse complement.
CTGGACCTGCTCGCCTACCGCTTCCAGGAACCGCCGCCCTTCGGCAGCCGGACGGAGGGCGTGCCGGCAGCACCGCAGCTGCAGCGTCGCCCGCATCGCCGCTGGCCCATCATCGTCGAGTTCCCGGAAAGTTTCGTCTACCACTCCGAAGGCCGCGCCCCGCGGCTCGTCTGTGCGCAGCCGCGGCGGGCGGCAGAGATCCTGGTCAGCTCGACGCGCTTCCTGAGCTGCGGCCTGCGCATCTGGCATCTGGTCATCACGCCGCGTCCCGGCGGGAGCTTCAGTGAGTTCGATCTTATCAAGCTGATCCAGCTCTACGACGGCCGCACCGAGCGCACTGGGCTGAAGGATACCATTCGCTTCCGGCTCGGCGACCAAGGCGCGGAGAGCACCACCGCCGCAGGCCTGCCGCAGCTGCTCGGGCTACCGCTCGCGGCCGGCAAGGCAGCCGAACTCAAGTGCGGCACGCTGGAGATGCTCATCGGCTCGCAAAATGACAGCGACGCCAGCAACCCCTACGTCGCGGTCTTCGACACACTGCGCCATGCGCGCGAGCCTGACGGTGCGGCCGATGGCCGCCGGCTCAAGGCATGGATGCAGCAAGACAGTGTGGAACGGCGCATCATCATGGCCTATTGCGGCATCGTCACCGGCATCTTCGACTTCGACAAGATCGACGACGAAGAGGCGCTGGATACCCTGGAACCGACCTTTCCGGGTTCCTCGGCCTTCCTGCGCATCCATCGCCGCAGTCTGATCGCCATTGCCGCCGACGACCGCAGCATGCGCGAGTGCTGGAACAGCGTCGGCATCAGTCCCTATCTGATCGTGCCGCACGCCACTCTGCTGTACAACGAGACACTCGTCGATATGGCAGAACGTGCGTTGGATGCCGCGCTCGCCGATGCCGATGCCAAACTCGATACCCTGGAGGCCACGCATCTCGAAGCGGATCGGCGCCTGAATACCCTGCACCTGCCGAATGTCTTCAACTACGTCACCGAGCGCTCGCTGTTCACAGCCGGCAGCGAATGCCGTGGGTCGAATGCGAAGCGCAACGCCGTGCTTGCCAAGCTGGATCAGCTCAAGGGGAGCATCGATATCGTTCGGGAGAGCGAGCGCAACCGGGGCCAGATCGTCATTCAACTGCTGCTCGCCGTGATCTCGCTGCTGCAGTTAAAGAGTGTCATCGCGGAACTCTTCGGCTGGCAGGAACAGAACCCCGATGTGTGGCTGGTACTCAGTATCGGCATCCTGCTATTGGCCGGCGTCGTCTGGTGGTCGTACCACAAAGGGCTGCCGCGGCGCATCGTGAACCGGGCGACCCGCCGATCATAGGACACACCCGAGTTGTCGCGGGCAATGTGTCTCACTCTTCCAAGGTCCGTGTCTTCCATGCCTGCTCTTTCCCGGCCTCGGTGTGTTCCGTAGCCAGGAGCCTGTCGATTTACAGGGGTTTGACGGCCTCGATGCTGGCCGAGACGACGTAGTCCTCCACACGCCGGCCGGGGGCCCAGTCGCGGATGAATTCGCGGCTGGTGTCCTTGGGTTCGATGCGGATATCCACGAAACCCGCCCCCTGCAGCATCGCCTCCAGTTCGCCGATCTGCGAGGCACCGGCCATGCAGCCGGTGTAGAGCGCCAGATCCTGGCGTACCGCCGCGGGCAGTTCGGCGGTCGCCACCACGTCGCTGATGGCGAGGCGGCCGCCGGCCTGCAGCACACGAAAGGCCTCGCGGAACACCTGCGGCTTGTCGGGCGACAGATTGATCACACAGTTGGAGATGATCACATCGACGCTGGCATCGGCCACCGGCAGGTACTCGATCTCACCGAGGCGGAACTCGACATTGGCGTAGCCGGCCGTGCGCGCATTCTCGCGTGCCTTGGCCAGCATCTCGTGGGTCATGTCGACGCCGATCACCCGGCCGGACCCGCCCACGGCACGCGCGGCCAGAAAGGCATCAAAGCCGGCACCGCTGCCGAGATCCAGCACGGTCTCGCCGGGCCTGAGCGCGGCGATGGCCTGCGGGTTGCCGCAGCCCAGATCGAGGTTCGCACCCGCGGGGACGGCACTCAGATCCGCGGAGGAATAACCCAGCGTCTCGGCAGCGGTGCCGCCGACCGCAGGCGCGCCGCCGCCACAGCAACCACCGTTGTGGCCCTGTTCGGCGATCTTGCCGTAGGTTTCGCGCACGGCGTTGCGGATGTCATGGGTATCGTGGGTATCGCTCGTGTTCATGGGTATCTCCTCTTGCGTCATGTATTCGAAAACCTGCCAACGGTCATCGGCTCGTCACGGCACGGCGGCCACTCGATCGCTCGTACCACCCCTTGCTGCGGTTGACAATCTTCACCACCGACAGCATCACCGGCACCTCGACCAGCACACCGACTACGGTGGCCAACGCAGCGCCGGAGGAAAAGCCGAACAGCGCAATGGCCGCGGCCACCGCCAGCTCGAAAAAATTGCTCGCACCGATCAACGCCGAGGGTGCGGCGATGTTGTGCGGCGAGCCGACGACACGGTTCAGCAGATACGCCAGCCCGGAATTGAAATACACCTGGATCAGGATCGGCACCGCCAGCAGGGCGATGATCAGCGGCTGGGCGATGATCTGCCCGCCCTGGAAGCCGAACAGCAGCACCAGCGTAGTCAGCAGGGCGAGCAGCGAGACCGGCTGCAACCACGCCAGCAGCCGCTGCAGTGCGGACTCACCACCGTGCGCAAGAACCCGCCCGCGCCACACATGCGCCAGCGCCACCGGGATAATGATGTACAGCACCACCGACAGCAACAGCGTGTCCCAGGGCACGGTGATGGCCGAGATGCCGAGCAGCAGGCCGACGATGGGCGCGAAGGCGAAGATCATGATGACGTCGTTGAGCGCCACCTGCGTCAGTGTGAAATGCGGCTCGCCATCGGACAGATTGCTCCACACGAACACCATGGCCGTGCAGGGCGCCGCGGCAAGGATGATCAGGCCGGCCACGTAGGCATCGAGCTGGTCCGCCGGCAGCCAGTCGCGAAACAAACCGTAGACGAACAGCCAGCCGAGCAGCGCCATGGAGAAGGGCTTCACCGCCCAGTTCACGAACAGGGTGACGCCGACGCCCTTCCAGTGCTCTTTTACCTGGTGCAGCGCCCGGAAGTCGATCTTCAGGAGCATCGGGATGATCATCAGCCAGATGAGTATCGCCACCGGCAGATTGACCTTGGCGATCTCCAGACCGCCGATCGCTTGAAACGCGTCGTTGAAGAAATGCCCCAGCCCGATCCCGGTAACGATGCACAGGAACACCCACAGCGTCAGATAGCGCTCGAACACGCCCATGCCGGAACCTGCCTGGGTATCCGCGGCAGGTTTCGTGACGACTTCGGACTGCACGGTCATGCGCCTGCTCCCGTGCTCTGCTCCGCCCACAGGCGCCGTAGCAGATCGGTGATGTGGTCGCAGAACTCGTGGCGCATAGCGTCGCGGCCCACGCTCAGCAGCAGCCGATGCCGGGCCGGTCGGTCATACCGGCCAGCGCCTTGCGGTCGGCATCGAACCCGGTCTCGCCGGCAATACCTTTCTGTGTGGCGCGCAGCACCGCCTTCGCCCAGGCCGGCAGCCCGGGGTGCAGTCGGTAATACACCCACTGCCCCTGCCGCCGGTCCTGCACGATCCCCGCCTCGCGCAACTGGGCGAGATGCCGGGAGATCTTCGGCTGGCTGGTGGCCAGGGCATGGGTCAGTTCGCAGACGCAGACCTCGCGCTCTGCGGCGATCAGCATGAGACAGCGCAGCCGCGTGGGATCGGCGAGGGCCTTGAAGAAACTGTCGGGGGTCATATCCATGACCGCATATATACGCCTATCCGTATATACGGTCAAGCAGATGTTTGTCCCGTTGGGCCACAGAAAATAAGGGACGCACAGACCTTAAAAAAGCATTTGCCACGGAAGCACACGGAAACACACGGAACGCAAAACCCGCCGCATCACCACCTTCCGTGTTTTTCCGTGTGCTTCCGTGGCCAACCGTTTTTCAATGTCGATGTTTTCCGTCTTTCCGGTGTTTCCTAGGGCTTCGCCTGCGGCTCGCGGAACACGCTGGCCAGGAACGCCCGCGTCTGTTCCCAGGAATCCATATCGGCGGCACGGTCGTAGGCGAGCGGCATGTCGAAGCGCTTGCCGAGTTCGTCCGCCTCCGGATTGGTGAAGCCGTGCTTCGCGCCGGGGTAGCTGACCACGCGGTAATCGACGCCTGCCCGGGTCATCTCCTCCTCGAAGGAGTTGACCTGCTCGGGCGGTGCCATGGGGTCGGCCGCGCCGGTGAACACCAGCACGCGCGCCTTGACGGTCCCGGGCTTGGCCGGCGTCTGCGTACCGAGCCCGCCGTGGAAGCTGACCACACCGTCGAGGTCCATGCCGGCACGCGCCATGTGCAGTACGATACCGCCGCCGAAACAGTAGCCGATGGCGGCGATGCGGTCCTTGTCCACCGTGGGCTGCGCGGCCAGCAGGGCCTGCGCCGCGGCGAAGCGGCGTTCCGCCTCGGGCATGTTGCTGACGATCGCCTGCATGAAGCCCTGGGCGGTGTCGGGGTGATCGGCCACCTTGCCGTCACCGTACATGTCCAGCGCCAGCGCCGTGTAGCCCTCCTCGGCCAACATCTCGGCGCGCCGGCGTGCATAGTCGTTCTGACCCCACCACTCGTGTACCACCAGCACGCCGGGGCGCTTGCCCGTGATGGCGTCGTCGTAGGCCAGATAGCCCGTCATCTCGACGTCGCCGACTTTGTAGGTGAGTACCTCGGTTTTGATCTCCGCCTGCGCGGTCGCCGCGTACAGCAGTAAGATACCCGCCAGTCCCAGACTGAATCGTTCCATCTTGCGTTCCTCCGTATCCGTTCCAACATGGAGAGTTATCTGAATACATTGCTATCTCATTATTCTTGCCCTGAAAAAACTCATTTCAGCCACGGAAGCACACGGAAAAACACAGACACGATCATAGTCTTCACACACCATCCCATGTCACCTGCCATGTGCCGCGGCAGGGCTTCGTGACGCGGTTTCATTTCAATGTCTTCCGTGTGCTTCCGTGGCAAATCTGGTTTTGGGCTTATGGGACAGCAATGATCTGAATGGCATTTACTTGAGCAACGCCTGGGCCCGCGCGCAGATCGCATCGACGGTGAAACCGTATTCGCGCAGTACTTCCGTGGCCGGCGCGGAAGTGCCGAAGCGGTCCACCCCGAGCATCGCGCCGTGCGCACCGATATAACGATCCCAGCCTAACGACACACCCAATTCGACGGCCAGTCGGGCACCGACCTCAGACGGCAGTACCGCCTCGCGTTCGGCTTGTGACAAGGTCTCGAACAACTCCCAGCTCGGCATCGAGACGCAGCGCACCGCGATCCCTTGTTGTTGCAGGCGCTCGGCGGCCGCGACGATCAGGCCGACCTCGGAACCGCTGGCAAGCAGGATCAGCTCGGGTTTACCGTCCGGCGCATCGCTCAACACGTAGGCACCGCGACGCAAGCCCTCCACCGCAGCGTAGCGGCTGCGGTCGAGCGTAGGCACGGCCTGCCGGGTCAAGACCAGCAACACCGGTCGGTCGCGCGTCTCCAGCGCGACGCGCCAGGCGCTGACGGTTTCGTTGGCGTCGGCCGGACGGATCACGACCAGGTTGGGGATCGCGCGCAGGTTCGCCAGTTGCTCCACCGGTTGATGGGTGGGGCCATCTTCGCCGACCGCGATACTGTCGTGGGTGAACACATGGACGACGTGCAGCCCCATCAACGCCGCCAGCCGGATCGGTGGGCGCATATAATCGGAGAAGATCAGAAAGGTTGCGCCGTACGGGATGAAACCACCGTGGGCGGCGAGACCGTTGACGATGGCGCCCATCGCATGTTCGCGTACCCCGAAATGCAGGTTGCGCCCGGCATACCCCCAGCCACTGCCAGCGACACCATGCTGGTCCATACTCTTCGCCGCAGACGGACCGAAATTGCCACAGTCTTGCAGGGCCGTTTTCGTCGACGGATCGAGGTCGGCCGAGCCGCCGGTCAGCGCCGGCAGCCTGGGCGCGATGGCATTCAGCACCTGGCCGGAGGCCTCGCGTGTCGCCAGACCTTTGGTGTCGGCGGGAAAGATCGGGATATCCGCATCCCAGTCCGGCGGCAGTTCGGCGCGCAGGCGCCCCTGCAGCTCTGCGGCGAGATCTGGAAACGCCCGGCGGTAACTTTCCAGCGATACCTTCCACGCCGCCTCGTCCTGCGCGCCGCGCCCCAGCGCCGAGCGGAAATGCGCCAGTGCCGCCTCCGGCAGCAGAAACGCCGGCTTGGTCGGCCAGGCCAGCGTCTGCTTGGTCTTGCGTACGTTGTCCGGGCCGAGCGGGGAGCCATGCGCCTTGTAACTGTCCTGATGGGGTGAGCCGTAACCGATATGGGTGCGCACCAGGAGCAGCGACGGCCGTGCGGTCTCGGCGTGCGCGGCGGCCAGGGCCGCGTCGATCGCCGCGAGATCGTTGCCATCGGCCACCGCCACGGTGTGCCAGCCATAGGCCTCGAAGCGCTGGGCGCGGTTCTCGGAGAAGCTGACATCGGTACCGGCGGCCAGGGTGACGTGGTTGTCGTCGTAGAGACAGATGAGTTTGCCGAGCCTGAGATGCCCGGCCAGCGAGGCCGCCTCGGCGGCCACACCCTCCATCAGATCACCATCGCTGACGATGGCATAGGTACGGTGATCGATAAGCACGTGATCGGGACGGTTGTAGCGGGCGGCGAGCTGGGCCTCGGCGATCGCCAGGCCGACCGCGTTGGCCAGACCCTGTCCCAGGGGTCCGGTGGTGGTTTCCACGCCCGGCGTGTGCCCGCGCTCGGGATGTCCCGGCGTCTTGCTGCCCCATTGGCGGAACTGCCGGAGGTCGTCCAGCGAGAGATCGTAGCCGGTCAGGTGCAGCAGACTGTAGAGCAATGCCGAGCCATGTCCCGCCGAGAGCACGAAGCGGTCACGGTTGGGCCACTCGGGATTGTGCGGGTTGTACCTGAGCCAGCGCGTCCACAATACATAGGCCATCGGTGCGGCACCCAGGGGCAGGCCCGGATGGCCGCTGTCGGCCTTCTGCACCATATCCACCGACAGGAAGCGCAGGGTGTCTACGCACTGTTGATCGAGCTGGGTTGCGACGGTCATGGCGTGGTCTCCTCTGACAGGCCCTAGCGCTGCGTCAGCGCAGCACTTTTGGATTGGATGCACGCCAGCAGGTCGTCCCAGGACTTGGCGAAGGCCTGCACACCTTCGCGCTGGAGTGTGGCCGCGAGTGCCCCATCGTCCACGCCCGCCCGGGCGAATTCGGCGAGCACGGCTTCGGCATCACCGCCATCGGCGGATAAGGCGACCTGCACGTCCTTCTGCGTGGCAAAGGCGAGCAGCGTCTTCTCGGGAATGGTGTTGATGGTGTCCGGTGCGGCGAGTGCATCGACGTAGAGGGTATCCGAGGCGGCAGGATCCTTGGTCCCGGTACTGGCCCAGAGCAGGCGTTGCGGCCGGGCACCCTCGCCGGCCAACGTCTGCCAGCGCGTCGATGCCAGCAGTTCACGGTAGGCCTTGTAGGTACGTTTGGCCATGGCAATGCCGAGCCGGTTATGCAGGTCCTGTGGAACCTTGTCCTGGACGGCGACGTCCCAGCGGCTGACGAAAATCGATGCGACGGAAGCGACTGCCGGATCGAGGCCGGCGGCGATGCGCCGTTCGATACCGCGCAGGTAGGCCTCCGCGGCAGCAAGGTAGTGCTCACACGAGAACAGCAGCGTCACGTTCACCGGTACCCCCGCGAAGATAGCCGCCTCGATCGCGGTGATGCCCGCCTCGGTACCGGGTATCTTGATGAAGATATTCGGGCGTTGCCCCTGGGCGTGCAGTGTTGTGGCCGCCTGAACGGTGCCCGTCGCGTCGTCTGCCAGCAGGGGTGTCACCTCCAGCGATACCCAGCCATCGATGCCGCCCGTGGCAGTGTGGATCGGCCGAAAGAGATCGGCGGCCTGCACCAGGTCCTCCAGCGCCAGTTCGAAAAAAAGCGCCTCGCCCGACTTGCCCTCCGCGGCCTTCTGGCGAATGGCCGCGTCATAGAAGTCGGCCTTGCCGATGGCCTTATCGAAGATCGAGGGATTCGAGGTCAGTCCCGTCACGGACAGCTCGTTGATATACCGTTCCAGCGTGCCGCTGGTCAGCAGCCCGCGGGTGATGTTGTCGAGCCAGAGACGCTGACCGAGATCGTGCAGTTGTCGTGTAGCTTTCATGATACCTCCAGTGGCATTGTCATTTGACTGCCCGCGCAGCACTGGGGTTGTGCCAGCCACCGTCTGCCGCGATGAGCGCGTCGGCGTGCTTCGGCCCCCAGCTGCCGGGCTTATACGGGTGAACCGGATCGTGTGTGTCAAGGATGGGCTCGACCACCGCCCAGGCCGCCTCGACCGCATCCTCACGGGTAAAGAGCGCGCCATCGCCGGCCAGGGCATCGCCGAGGAGGCGTGCATAGGGTGGTTCGACGCCGGGCTGTTCTTCCGACAGATACAGCTCGCGCTGGTCACCGACGAACTCTTTACCGGCACGCTTGACCCGCGCGGCGATGGCGACCGCAGTGTCGGGAGACAGCCGGAAGCGCAAATAGTTGGCCCGCCCGGTCCCCGGCACAGCGTCATCGAACAACCTCTGCGGCGGCGGTTTCAGTGCCACCAGGACCTCGGCCACGGTTGTCGCCAGGCATTTCCCCGAGCGCAGATACCATGGCACGCCTGCCCAGCGCCACGAGTCGACGAACAGCCGCAAGGCACAGAACGTCTCGACGTCGGAGCCCTTCGCCACGCCCGGCTCCTTGCGGTACCCGCGGTACTGGCCGCGTACCACATCGTCCGGCTGCAACGGGCGCATGGCCTGAAACACCTTGGTCTTCTCGCTGTGTATCGCACCATAGCCCTGATAGGCCGGTGGTTCCATGGCCAGCAGTGCCACGATCTGGAAGACGTGATTCTGAATGACATCGCGCAGGCAGCCGGCACCTTCGTAAAACGCACCGCGCCCCTTCACGCCGAAATCCTCGGCGAGGGTGATCTGTATGCTGGCCACGTGGTCGCGGTTCCAGATCGGCTCGGGGAACGAATTGGCGAAACGGAAATAGAGTATGTTCATGATCGCCTCTTTCCCGAGGTAATGATCGATGCGAAAGATCGAGTCATCCGCGAACACCGCGCGCGCGATGCGGTTGAGCTCGCGCGCCGATGCCAGGTCGCGTCCGAATGGCTTCTCCACGATGACGCGTGCTTGATCGGCCAGGCCCGCAGCGCCGAGCCCTTTGATGACCGTGGTGAACAGCGCCGGTGGAATGGCGAGATAGTGCACCGGGCGCCGGGCATCCCCCAGCGCCTGCTTGAGGGCCTTGAACGTCCCCGGGGCATTGTAGTCACCGCCCACGTATCGCAGCAGGGAAAGCAGCTGCTCGAGCGCCTCTCGATCGTCGATCGTGCCGGCCTGCCGGATGCTATCCGTCACCTGCTTACGCAGTTGTGCCGTGCTCCAGTCAGGGGCGGCGATACCCACGACCGGCACGTTGAGAACGCCACGCCTGGCCAGCACATAGAGGGCCGGAAAAATCATCTTATGGGCAAGGTCGCCGGTCGCACCGAAAATGACCAGTGCATCGGCAGGTGTCATGCGCCTTTTGGCAGTCTTCATCTCAGCCACCGGCCGGCTTCTCATCGTGCCCCCCGAACTGCTTTCTCATCGCCGACAGCAGCCGGTTGGCATAGTCGGCGTCGCCACGTGATGTAAAGCGCTCTACCAGCGCCGCACTGATGACCGGCGTCGGCACCCCTTCGTCGATGGCGGCCGCCAATGTCCAGCGCCCCTCGCCGGAATCCGCTACGTGACCGGAGAATCTGGCCAGCTCGGTGTCCTCGATCAGCGCCGCGGCGGTCAGATCGAGGAGCCATGACCCCACCACACTGCCACGCCGCCAGACTTCCGTGATCTCGGCCAGGTTCAGCTCATACTGGTAATATTCGGGATCGCGCAGCGGTGTGGTCTCGGCATCGCGGTCGCGCGAGCGCGTGCCGGCATTGGCATTGCGCAGGACATTCAGGCCCTCGGCATAGGCCGCCATCAAACCGTATTCGATGCCGTTGTGGACCATCTTGACGAAGTGCCCGGCACCCGCCGGACCACAGTGCAGGTAACCCTGTTCGGCCGTGGTGCCGGGCCGCTGTCGGCCGGGCGTGGGAGGGGCTGCGCCCACGCCGGGAGCCAGTGCCACAAAGATCGGATCGAGGTGCCGGATGGCCGCCTCCTCGCCACCGATCATCAGACAGTAACCGCGCTTCAAGCCCTCGATACCGCCGCTGGTGCCCACGTCCACGTACTGCACGCCCTGCCGTTGTGATTCCGCCGCGCGCCGGATGTCATCGCGGTAATAGGAATTGCCGCCATCGATGACGATGTCGTCCGCCTCGAGCCGGGGTAGCAGCTGCGTCAGCACGGTATCCACGACCACAGCGGGTACCATCAGCCAGACCGCGCGCGGCTTGTGCAGGTGGGTGATGAACTCCTCCAGCGAACCGGCACCCACGACACCCTGTCGCTGTAGCCCTTTAACGGCTTCGATGTCGCGGTCATACACCACACACTGATGCCCGGCCTGCAGCAGGCGTTGCACCATATTGCTACCCATACGTCCCAGCCCGATCATGCCAATCTGCATCTTCATCTCCTTGGGATTTCCCTGGATCCACACCTCCGGGATATCCGTAGCCGCACTGTCGACCTCCTCTTCCCCTGTTCAGTCCTGTTCAGCTTCGTTTCATACCGTACGCGTAGTGTGCATCCATCCCGGACGCACGCCGCGTCCGGCAACCCGACCGCGATGGCGCGGTCATGGAGGACAGGATCATGCAACGCACACACCTACGGCAGCTCAAACTGGCCATCGGCATTCTCGCCCTCGCATCCGGCGGCCTCGCACTGGCCGGTGACAATGACCGCACACACCACATGCCCGCCGGGCCGGACGTCGCCTTCACTTCGCATTGGCAGGTCACCGATGCCGTATTCGATCCGACTACCCGCATCCTGACGCTGCAGCACACCGTGCCGATGGAGGATATGCAGTCCTACGGCGAAGTCGCCAACCTGGGGTTCGCGGCCAGCGGCCTGCAGCTGCAGTACGTCGAAGGACACTATGTCCAGGTCGACACCGATCTCATGGCGCCGCATTACCACTTCACGCAGTGGCTGCGCCTGCCGTGAAACCAAACCGCGTGGGGGGCGGAGACGAGCCCTGCCCGGATGGCACTCACTTGCCAGGAGGCCATTTTTTGCCACGGGACCTGCGGAAGATGCTTGCGGCAAAGACCTGACGAGTACAAGAAGTGTAGTGCGCCCGCCGGGATCTGCCGGGAATCCATTCGACCGCAGGATTAACGAACGGGCACGGGGGAACCCGTCGTGCCCACCCGGCACCCGACCCGAGCACCTCCGGCGGCGTCTGGGGCGGCATCTCGGGCGGTGGCTCGGGGACCTCGGTCGGGCCGTCTGGCGGTATGCCCAGCGGGACCTGCTCCGGTGGGGCCTCGGG
>JAIOJV010000030.1 GCA_019911805.1 Gammaproteobacteria bacterium | reverse complement strand
ATCCCGAATCCCGAATCCCGTAGCCCGGATGGCGGCGTCAGGCCGGTACCCGGGGTATGACAGCGGTTACTATTCGAAAAGATCGGCGTGCGTACCGGCGCGCGTGAAAATGATGGCCCCATCATCCCGCAGGTCGTATATCAGCAGAAAATCCCCGCCGACGTGACATTCACGGAAGCCCTTCCAGTCGCCAGTGAGCCCGTGATCGAAGTACTCGGGCGGTAACGGCTCGTCGTTGGCGATCAATAACAGCATCACCTCTTTGAGGCGGTGCATGTCGTACCGACCCGAACGGCTCAGGCGTTCCCAGTCCTTGAGGAACTGCCGGGTCCTATCGCTTCTTCTTGGCAGGCTTGCGCGCTTGTCCCGCGCGGGTCTTTTCGAGGTCATCCATGAGCCTCTCGGTGGTCGGGAATTTCGCCTTGCGGATTGAACGTGCTTGCTTCATCGCCGCTCGCGTGGTCGCGTTCGGTGTCCTGACCTCGAACGGCAGCCCCTGCTGGGCCACGACCTGGCGCAGGAACAGCCGGATCGCGTCGCTGAGCTTCAGGCCGCAATCGGCCAGCACCTCTGTGGCGCGTTCCTTGAGGTCCGGCTCGATCCGGGAGCGGACATCGGTGGTTTTGAGATTCGGCAGCATGGGTGTGGGCTCCTGACGCGGGCCGCGGGGCGCGAGGGGCGTCGGCTGTGTAGGCGCAATGTAGCTACATTGGGGTTGCTTGTCTAGGGTAGAGCGGCCTTGGTCGCGAACAATTTACCCTTCCGATTGGTTGGCGCATGGGATGATTCTTCAGTAATCTGAGTCTGAAGTCGTGCTAGGCGAGAGATCCATTATCCAACTACTGTGTAGCTCACAAAATGACACCTTACTTTTCGGAGAAACAGCATGTACGGATTAGGCAATTTCTCGGATTACCGCGAAACAGTTGCTGGGGTTATGTATCTGACACCACAGAGAAAAAAAGAAGTCTGGCTCTGCGCTCCATTGATGCCAGTCTCAAAAATGATTGATCCTAGTCGTTTTCTGTGGGGCGTAGCCGTTCAGTTCGTCGACCTAGGGAACGTCTGAATAAGTCATGAAAAACACCAATCCCATTTCACGATGCTGATATTTTTCATGGGTAATCGTCTTTTTCGCCAGTGTTGCGCTCGGTTTTCACCGGCTTTCGCACTGGATTGTGCGATTCCGCCCGTTTCAGGCGCACGTACCCCGCGCCAGGCAAATCAATCGTCTTCGTGCCGTATACAGGTTCGTCAACGCACACAGCACAAACAGCGCGTGGGCGTTCTTGGCCAGCCCACGGTAGCGGACCTTGGTAAAACCAAACACCCGCTTGATGACACCGAAGAGATGCTCGACCTTGGCCCTGACTTTCGACTTG
>JAIOJV010000029.1 GCA_019911805.1 Gammaproteobacteria bacterium | reverse complement strand
CGCCCGCCTCGCCGTCCAGCTCAGCAGCGGCCCCGCGCCTCTGCGCGCCGACTTGGCGGGCGCGGCTGCCGCGGAATTGGCGGCCGCCTACGGCCGTGAGGTCGAGCGTGCGCGCGCCGAGTTGCAGCACCACCCCGGCGACCACGACCTGCGGCGCTGGATGCGTGCCGTCGAGGATCTGGCGGCCGAGATGACCACCCTGGCCATTCACATCACCCCGCTGACGCCCGTGGAGGTGCGTATCGGACCGGACGACGGCATCCAGCTGATCATCGAGGGCCGTTCGGTGCTGGTGAGCAGTCCGCGTCCACACGCGCAGCAGGCGCTGGAACGGCGGGTGATCGAGCGCTTCTGCCGCCTGAACCTGTGCACCGCCGATCTCCTCGACGCGGCCGTGCCGCCGGAGGCGTTGCCCGCACCCGCCGGGGTGGCACCGCTGTGGAGCTTCAGCCGGGCAGGCCCGGCGTGCTCCACCGACGACGGCCTGGAATTTCAGTTCGACAGCCAGGCCGATCTCCGTGCAAAACGCAGTGCCTGCGCCGCGGTGGTCGCGGAACTGAGGCAGCTGGCCGACGCCATCGTGCCCGCGGTTGCCGCGGGTGCACACATCGACTGGAATGCGTTGATGGTGGACACCACCCCCGATCCGGGGTGGCAGCGCCTGCGGCTGAATCGCGCGGGGAATACCCTGCAGGTACGTGCCCCGGCGTTGCTCGCCACGCCCGAACTGTTCACCGCCCTGCGACCCTGGCTGGCGGCGCGGGTACGCGCCGAGCGCTATCACGTGGTGATCCTGCATGCCGACCGGCTGATGGCTGCGCTGATCGGCCCCGGGTACTGAAAGGACTGCCTGTACCCACGGCAGCATGCACAACGGCAGGAAGACACCCGCGCCCACGCCTGACGCAAAAAAAGACCCCGCCATAAGGCGGGGTCCGGTTACTGCAACCTGACTGCGCAGGTCTCGATGCTTAGATGGCCTTGACGTTCACGGCCGACGGGCCCTTCTGGCCCTGTTCCACATCGAACTCCACCTGCTGGCCCTCGGCCAGGGACTTGAACCCGTTGGCCTGGATGGCAGAGTGATGCACGAAGACATCCTTGCTACCGTCCGCCGGGGTGATGAAGCCGAAGCCCTTGGCGTCGTTGAACCACTTTACGGTACCTGTAATCACTGGGAAACACCTCTGTAATCAGTTGAATTGCGATGACGTGCAGTTCATTTCTAGCGAGAAACACGGGAGGTCGACCAAAAACAACACTGGAGGGGCTTCCGGGACAACTACAAGAACTGTACTGCAACGAGCACTATTATACAGGAACGCAGGGGGAGCACCAGCCTAATTTATAGACCCCCCCGGATGGGCAGGGGCCGGGCGGCTCGGAACACCGGTCGCACCCGGCAAGGCAACCGCTCGACGCGGGACCCTTCGTACCGGAGAATACCGGCCCTGTGTCCCCCTTGGCAACGGCAGAATCCGTCATGAAGGCTTCATGGAAAGACAGCATCTACCTGCAGCGTGAGCAGCTCGCCGCATTGCTGCGCGAACCGCTGGAACAGCTGGCCGCCAAATGTGCCCCCGTCTGGGGCGACCGTGCAGCGCTGAACGCCGTGCTCCTGGATGGCTTCGCCAGCATCCCGCACTGCACCTACCTCTACGGCGTCGGCACGGACGGTGTGCAGATCTGCGACAACGTCGGCAAGGACGGACTGGCACCCGAACACTTCGGCCGCGACCGTTCACAGCGCCCGTATATGAAGGAGGCGGTACCGGCCTGGGGCTTCCTGCTGTCGGATGCGTATATCAGCCTGCGGAAACACCGCCCCTCCCTCACCGCCCTGCAAGTGGTGCGCCAGGACGGTCGGGCCCTGGGCTATCTGGGTGCCGACTTCGACCTGCGCAACCTGCCGGGTACCTCGGAACTCTACGACGAGCCCGGCTACTGGCGACAGATCAAGGGCGATCCGGCCATCCGCGGCACGGTGTTCCAGCAGTGCCGCACCGAAAGCCCCATGGACCGCAAGATGTACCGGGCACTGTCGATCCTGGAGGAATTGCTGACCGAACGCGGCGTGTTCCAGTGCCAGATCCATTTCTCCAGCAGCCAGGCGATCATCTGGACCGTCGACGACCCGTACCGCTACCGCATCCTCGACCACGAGGCCTTGCGGGACCCGGACATCTGCCTCGCCTTCCCCTCACGTCCCTACCCGGCAGATGCCATCATCCCGCGCGGTGACGTCAAGCGCATCCTGCAGATCATGCAGGCGCTGCGCCTGGCCGACCCGACCATCTATCTACGCACCGCCTCGATCAACTTGTTCAATGGCATGGTCAGCCTGACCTTCTCCTGCGACGGCTCGCACTACATGTCGTATGTGGAATTCCTGCTGAAGGACACCACGTTCTGGTTCTAAGGAGTGTGGGTCCGCGATCGTGCGGCGTTTGTTGCAGACCTGTAACCACTGTGGGGCGATGGAGGCATCTTCAGTAAAGACTGCGGAGGCATTTACACCTATATTGGTAGCGACTTCATAGCCCTCAGTTCCCCCGTTGAGGACGAAATAAAGGGCCGTCGTTCACGACGCCCGTGCCCCCCATGGCGGTCAGCAATGCATGCCGGACTGTCAGATATCAATCCCGCGTCCGTCGCGTTGACATCGCCGCGGGCATTGTCTAGTGTCCCTACACATAAGAAGTAAATTATAGGAGATGGAACATGCACCTGAACACTCACCGCATCCGAGCGGGCGGCCTGCTCGTGGCCCAGGCCGCCCTGATCTGGATCCTCGGCCTGCAGTCGGCCTGGGCCATGCCGGAATTCGCGCGTCGCTACGACATGAGCTGCGCCGCCTGTCATTCGGCCTTCCCGCGCCTGAACCAGTTCGGTGAGGAATTCGCCGCCAACAACATGCGCCTGCCGCACTGGAAGGACAGCACCGCCAAGACTGGCGACGACCGCCTGGCCCTGCCCGCCTATCCGCCCTTTGCCGTACGCGCGCAGGCTTATGTGCAAGCGCGCGATGGTAAATCCATCGATCCACTCAGCGGCAAGACCGACTCGGCGACCACCGACTTCCAGTCGCCCTACCTGGTGAAGATCCTGTCCAGCGCGCCGCTCAGCGACTACATCACCTATTACTTCTATGGCATCCTCGCCGAGAAGGGTACCAACGGCGAGGTGCTGGTCGAGGACGCCTGGTTCCGCCACTCGAGCATCTTCGGCACCGATATCGGCATGATGCTCGGCCAGTTCCAGCTCTCCGACCTGATGTTCCCGCGCGAGGTCCGTATGCCCTTCCAGGACTACATGGTCTACCGCATGGCCGGCATCACCTACGACCGCGGCGTGCTGTTCGACCGCGACCTCGGCCCGGTCGAACTGGCGCTCGGTCTGACCAACGGCAACGGCATCACCGACAACCTGAACATCAACAGCCCCGGCTACCGTCGTCCTGACAAGATGTTCGACAATGACAATTCCAAGACCGTATTCGGCCGTATCGGCACGGACATCGGCCCGGTCTCCACCGGCCTGTTCGGTATGACCGGCAAGCAGCACAGCATCGCCGTCGGCAATGCCGGCCTGAACAGCGGCGACCGCAACACCGACAAGCGTGCCGTGGGCCTGGACGTGTCCGGCGACTTCGGTGGCAATACCTATTGGTATGCGCAGTATCTGTGGAATTCCTGGGACGGCTTTCTCGATGCCGATGCCGGCCGTGACTACCGCTGGCACGGCGGCTTCGCCGGCGTCGACTACATCCCCAGCGAACGCTGGGCCTTCTCGCTGCTGTACAACTACGCCGACGCCGGTGATCTTGCCAATACCGACACCATCTACGAAGGCATCGACATCAACAGCCTCAGTCTGACGGCGTCGTATTACTTCATGCGCAACGTCAAGGGCATCGCGGAGCTCAACGTCGATTTTCTCGACAAGACCAACCAGACCGGTAGCTACTGGACAGGCCACCTGACCAAGGAAAACTACATCCTGTTCGGTTTCGACACCGCATTCTGACATGGCGCGTCCCGCCACCATCGCGACCCACCTGCAGGCTTGTGCCGCCGGGCTGCTCGGCGCGCTGCTCACCCTGCCCGGCGTGGCGGCCGAGCTCACCTTGCACAAGCTGCGCATCGAATCCGATCCGCCGGGCGCCGAAGTGCTGCTGATCGGCGGCAGCGTCGGCCACACCCCGCTCACCATCGATGAGCGTGCCCTCTACCCCAACGACTACCCCAAGGATCGGGCCCACCTGTACGGTACCGTCACCCTGCGCCGCGCCGGCTGCGAGACCCTGGTCCACCGCGTCACCCGGGGCGACCTCGAGCGCGGCCTGCAGGTCACGCTCGATTGCGGCACCCAACCCGCCGCACCCGTCCCGCCGGCACGCGCCGTGCCGGCGATTCAACCCGAACGCCCGCCACCGCTCACGGAACCGCCGACGCTCACGCCACGTGTTCCGGTCGCGCCTGACCAGCGGAGTGCCCCTGTCGCCAGTGAATCCATCTCCCAGCGCCGCCTGCGCCAGCTGCAGGTCCTGCAGGAGTTGCTGGACGAGGGCCTGGTCACCCCTGCCGAGGAACGGCGTATCCGCCGCCAGCTGCTGGAAACCCCGTAGGGTGCGTCGAGGCGCAGCCTGACGCACCGGGTCCGGGCGTCACGGTGCGTCGCTTGCGCCGACGCACCCTACGGCGGCCGTGGTGTTCGGTCACGCCACAGCTCACGTACAATGGCGCCATGCCTGACATCGTCCTCGCCACGCTCAATGCCAAGTTCATCCATGCCTCGCTGGGGCTGCGCTACCTGTACGCCAATCTCGGTGTGCTGCAGGCGCAGGCGACGATCATGGAATTCGTCATCGAACAGCGGCCGGCGGATATCGCCGAGAGGCTGCTCGCGCAGGCACCGCGCATCCTCGGACTGGGGGTGTACATCTGGAACGCACGCGAGATGGCCGAGCTGGTCGCGCTGCTCAAGCGCGTCGCCCCCGAACTGGTGATCGTGCTGGGCGGGCCGGAGGTGAGCCACGAACAGGCGGGACAAGCGATCGTCGAACTCGCCGACCATGTCGTCGCCGGCCAGGGGGATCTCGCCTTCCGCACGCTGTGCGAACGACTGCTCAGCGGCGAACGGCCGATAGAGAAACTCATCACACCGGCACCACCGGCACTGGCGGACATCACCCTGCCCTACGCCCACTACAGCGACGCCGACATCGCCCACCGGTTGATCTACGTCGAGGCCTCACGCGGCTGCCCGTTCAAGTGTGAGTTCTGCCTGTCGGCGCTGGACAAGACCGCCTGGCCGTTCGATCTGGATGCATTTCTCGCGGCAATGGACCGGCTGCACCGGCGCGGGGCACGGCATTTCAAGTTTGTCGACCGCACCTTCAACCTCAATGTCAGCAGCGGCCGGCGCATCCTGCAGTTCTTTCTCGACCGGCTGAGTGATGATCTGTTCCTGCACTTCGAGGTCGTTCCCGACCGGCTGCCGGATGGGTTGAAGGAGTTACTGCCGCTGTTCCCACCCGGTTCACTGCAGCTGGAGATCGGCGTACAGAGCTTCAACCTGGAGGTACAGGCGCTCATCAGTCGCCGCCAGGACAATGACCGCACTACGGAAAATCTGCGCTGGCTGCGCGAGCACTCGCATGCGCACATCCACGCCGATCTGATCGTCGGCCTGCCGGGCGAGGACCTGACGAGCTTCGGCGCGGGTTTCGACCGACTGTATGCACTGGGTCCGCATGAGATCCAGGTGGGGATCCTCAAACGCCTGCGCGGTGCGCCGATCGGCCGGCATGTGGAGACCTTCGATCTGCGCTTCATGCCGCAGCCGCCCTACACCGTGTTGTCCACCGACCGCATTCCGTTCGCCGCCATGCAGCGCATGACGCGCTTTGCCCGCTACTGGGATCTGATCGGCAATTCCGGGCGCTTTACCGCCACCCTGCCGCTGCTGCTCGACGACGCGCCCTTCGCACGCTTCCTGACATTTTCCGACTGGCTGTTCGATCGCACCGGCCAGACCCATCGCATCGCCCTGCCGCGCCTGTTCGAACTGCTTGCCGACGCACTCATCGGACCGTTTGCAATCGACGCAGATACCGTGCTGGACACGCTGGCCCGCGACTGCGCCTCACAGGGCGCCAAGGGTTGTCCGGCATTTCTGCAGGAACGGCTGCGCACGACACCGGCGACGTTGTCACCTGCAGATGGACACGTACCCGCGCGCCAGACCCGGCACCTGCGTGGGTGAGCGCCCCCCGCAGGCGGACACACCGCCCGCAGCATGCTTTTCCGGGGTGCGGTCAGGGCACGTAGCGCGCGCAGCGGTTGCGACCGCCACCCTTGGCCGCGTACAGGGCCTTGTCGGCGGCCGCGATCAGCGCCTCGGCCGTCTGTGCGTCGCGCGGATACACGGCCACACCGATGCTCACCGTGAGTGTCTGGTGGTTGTCGACACTGATCTCGAACGGAGTGTCCTGCACCTGCCCGCGCAGGCGTTCGCACATGGCCATGGCCCCGGCGGTATCGGTCTCGGGCAGCATCATGACGAACTCTTCACCACCATAGCGCGCCGCCACGTCGCTGGGGCGCAGTGAGCCGCGCAGCCGGTAGGCCAGCTCGCGCAGTACCAGATCACCCGCCGGATGGCCGAAGCGGTCGTTGATGGACTTGAAGAAATCGGCATCGATCATCAGCACCGCCAATGGATGGTCGTGACGTTCAGCGCGGGCGAGCTCCAGTTCCAGACGACGATAGAATTCACGGACATTCGGCAACAGCGCGGGCGAGCTCCAGTTCCAGACGACGATAGAATTCACGGACATTCGGCAACCCGGTCAGCTGATCCTGAATCGCCAGGCTGTGCATGACATCGCGGTCGTGCATCACGGTTTCGGCCATCTGATTGAAGGTGGTCGCCACTCTGCCTATCTCATCGTCGGCGTACACCTGAATGCGGTGGTCGAGCCGCCCCTCGGCGAACTCCTCCGCCCCGCTGCGCAAGGCCCGTAGCGGCGTGAGTATCCAGCGGCGGATGAACACCGTGCCAGCAGCGATCGCCACCATGATCAGGCCGAACATGACGGCGATCACCACACTGGTCTGCACATGCAACCGCTGGATAAGCTGCCGCTGCCGGTCGAGTTCGGCGATGGTGAGTCGGCTGATCTGACTCACGTGGTCAGCGGCCTGGGTCAGGTGCCCGTCCATGCGGATCATGAGCCCGGCCCCGACGGCATCGCCAACCGGCGCGGGGATCGCCATGATCTCCCGACTCAGTGCGGCCCCGGCTTGCCACAGGGCATAGGCCTCACCTAACAGAGCCGTCTTCGCAGCCGTTTCGAAGGGGATGGCGAACACCTTGCGGAAATGCGCCTCCAGGACCGCAGCGGTAAGCTCGAACTTCTCCCGCTCGCCGGCATCGCCGTGGACGAGGTAGTCGCTGGCGGGCATATGTGCCTGCAGCAACAGCATCTCGAGCCGCACCACTGGCAACGTTTCCCGTTCGATCACCATATAACCGTCTTCGAGCACATCAAGGGCGCGGTGCACCAACGAATAGCCGATGAAGGCGGTCAGCAGCAACACCGCCAGCAGCACGCCCATGGCGACCGTCAGGCGTTGCCACAGCGATAGCGTACCCCGACCCGCAGGTGGTAATGGATCAGACAGTTTCATGAAGGGACGATCGTCCTCGGCCGGTCAGGCGGATACAGGAGCATACGGCTCAGGGGCATACGGCTATGGACACCGTTATGCGTTAAAATGGGTCGAATATACCAAAACGACCGAATACCGATCCGAATGCGCTTGGGTTACCGGCTCAGGAAATTGATTCGTAACAAAATAAAATAATATAAAACATCTAAATACAAAGAATTCCTGCAATCATCCATTAACATCATCAGGGTGATGAAGGTATCTGGGGAGTGCGTATGACCGTGTCTATCTGTCATTCCATGCGCAGATTCGACGCCCCAGACACAAAAACCCGACAGGAAAAATTGTTGACTAATACGCTCAGGTATCTTAAAACACATACCTGACAAGATTACTCAGTTTTTAGCGAGGGGTTATCCCCCGTGGTTGCCTGGGATAACCATCCCCAGTTCAACCAGCGGGGCGGGCGCACACCATCAACACTCTGATAGCGGCCAACAATATATACCCCATATACCCCTTGGATGCTGGCATTGTGACGGCCAGCGCATCAACCTCGACCGGGAGTGACTTATGAGTGCCAACAGCCACAGCGTGACGGATCTGATCCAGCGCGACTATGCGCAGGGTTTCATCACCGACATCGCGACGGACACCTTCCCGCCCGGACTGGACGAGGACGTCATCCGCGCCCTGTCCGCCAAGAAGCAGGAGCCGGAATGGCTGCTGGAATGGCGGCTGACCGCCTTTCGCCACTGGCTGCAACAGGTTGAGCCCAACTGGGCCTCGGTACAGCACACGCCGATCGATTATCAGGCGATCTCGTATTATTCGGCGCCCAAGGTGAAACCCAAACTGGAAAGTCTCGACGAGGTCGACCCGATACTGCTGGAGACCTACGCGAAACTCGGTATTCCGCTGGACGAGCAGAAGGCCCTGGCCGGCGTGGCGGTGGACGCCGTGTTCGACAGTGTGTCGGTAGCGACCACCTTCAAGGAAAAGCTGGCCGAGGCCGGGGTGATCTTCTGCCCCATCTCCGAGGCGGTACGCGAGTATCCGGAGCTGGTGCGCCAGTACCTCGGTACCGTGGTGTCGTACCGCGACAACTATTTCGCCTCGCTCAACTCCGCGGTGTTCACCGACGGTACCTTCGTCTATATCCCCAAGGGTGTGCGTTGCCCGATGGAGCTGTCGACCTATTTCCGCATCAATGCCGCGAATACCGGCCAGTTCGAGCGCACCCTCATCATCGCCGATGAGTCCAGCCATGTCAGCTACCTCGAGGGTTGCACCGCGCCCACGCGCGACGAGAACCAGCTGCACGCCGCCGTCGTCGAGTTGATCGCGCTGGACGACGCGCGCATCAAGTACTCCACGGTACAGAACTGGTATCCGGGCGATGAGGAAGGCCGTGGCGGGATCTACAACTTCGTCACCAAGCGCGGCGACTGCCGCGGTGCACGCTCGCACATCTCCTGGACACAGGTCGAGACCGGCTCGGCCATCACCTGGAAATACCCGAGCTGTATCCTGCGCGGTGACGATTCCGTGGGGGAATTCTATTCGGTCGCCGTGACCAAGGGTCGGCAGCAGGCGGACACCGGTACCAAGATGATCCACATCGGTCGCAACACCAGCTCGACCATCGTCTCCAAGGGCATCTCCGCCGGCCGCAGCAGCAACGCCTACCGCGGCCTGGTGCGCATGAGCCAGAAGGCCGAGGGCGCCCGCAACCACACCCAGTGCGATTCGCTATTGCTGGGTGACCGCTGCGCGGCCCACACCTTTCCCTACATCGAGGTGCGCAACCCGACGGCGAAGGTCGAGCACGAGGCGACCACCTCGAAGATCGGCGATGACCAGCTGTTTTACTGCCGCAGCCGTGGACTGTCGGAGGAAGATGCCGTATCCATGATCGTCAACGGCTTCTGCAAGGAGGTATTCAAGGAACTGCCCATGGAGTTCGCCGCCGAGGCGACCAAACTTCTGAGCGTGAGCCTTGAAGGTGCGGTGGGCTGACGCTATCGACGCGGGCAATGACGAGGACTCAGGTCGTGGTGGCATGAGTCCTCATCGGGACCAGGACTGACTGAACATTTACCCCTCTCCTGGCGGACGAGGGCTGGCCGGGGAAATCCCCCGCCTGAACAAAACGGAGGCAACGACATGTTGAAAGTGACGGATCTGCAGGTGACGATTGACGACGAGCCGATCCTCAGGGGTCTGAATCTCACCGTACGGCCTGGCGAGGTGCACGCCATCATGGGTCCGAACGGCTCGGGCAAGAGCAGTCTGGCGCATGTGCTGGCGGGCCGCGAGGGTTATCACGTCACCGGCGGCGAAGTGCTTTTCGAGGGCGAAGATCTGCTGGCGTTCGAGGTGGAAGAACGGGCGCGCAAGGGTGTGTTTCTCGCCCTGCAGTACCCGGTGGAATTGCCGGGCGTCGCCAACATGGTATTCCTGCGCGAATCACTCAACGCCGTGCGCAGCGCCCGCGGTGAACCCAAGCTGGACGCCGCCCAGTTCATGAAGCTGGTGCGCGAGAAGGCCGCGCTGGTGAAACTCGATCCCGACCTGCTGAAACGACCGGTCAACGTCGGCTTCTCCGGTGGCGAGAAGAAGCGCAACGAGATCCTGCAGCTGGCGCTGCTGGAGCCCAAGCTTGCCATCCTCGACGAGACCGACTCCGGTCTGGACATCGACGCCCTGCGCATCGTCGCGGACGGCGTGAACGCACTGCGTTCGCCCGACCGTGCCCTGATCCTGGTCACCCATTACCAGCGCCTGCTCGACTACATCGAGCCGGATCATGTGCATGTACTGGCCGGCGGGCGCGTCGTGCGCTCCGGAGACAAGACGCTGGCCCTGGAACTGGAGAGCAAGGGGTACGGCTGGATCACCGAGGGGGCCGCTGCATGAATGCGATTCCCGAACCCGTCGAACGCTACCGTGAGCTGCTCGACAACGCCGCACCCCGGTTGCCGGCCCGCCGGACAGACTGGCTGGCAGCACAACGCGCGCTGGCGACCAAACACTTCATCGCCCAGGGCTTTCCCACGCGCAAGGACGAGGCCTGGCGCTACACCAGTCTGGACCGCGTGCTCGAACAGCAGTGGGAGATCCCGGAGGCGCCCTTTGAGGCACTGACGGATCTGGACATCGAGGAGTTCCGACTGGTCGAGGATGCCGCCGCCCTGGTGGTATTCGCCAACGGCCGCTGGGTACCTGAACTCTCCGACACACGCGCGCTGGCCTCCAACCTGCGGGTCGGCAGCCTGCGCGCGGCGCTGGAGGACGAACCCGATCGGCTGGCGCAGTACCTCGGCCAGGCCGCGTCGCCGGCGGCATCGAGCTTCGCGGCACTGAACACCGCGCTGATCGACGATGGTCTGTTCGTGCAGATCCCCGCCGACGTGAAACTCTCCAGGCCGATCGAGGTGCTGCACCTGGCCATCGGTCAGGACCAGCCGCCGCTGCTGCAACCACGCAACCTGATCGTCCTCGGGGACGGCGCCGAGGCGATCGTCATCGAACACTACGCGTGCCTGGGCGACGCCGCCTACTTCAACAACGGTCTCACCGAGGTACTGCTGGGCGAGCACGCGCAACTGGAACACGAGCGATTGCAGGATGAGAGCCCCGCAGCGCGGCACATCGGCCAGGTATTCGTGCGTCAGGGCAGCCACAGCCTCTATCAGGGTATCGGCATCAGCCTCGGCGGGCTGTGGTCGCGGGTCGAATATCACAATACCCTGCGCCAGGAACACGCACGCTTCGAGCTGGACGGTCTGTACGTGGCCGGCGACGGTCAGCTCACCGATTTTCACCTGGAAATCGAACATGCGGTACCGCACTGCAGCAGCCGTGAGCGCTTCAAGGGCATTCTGCTGGGCCGTGGCCGCGCCGTGTTCGACGGCCTTATCCGCGTCGCGGTGGACGCGCAGAAGACCGACGCGCATCTGGCCAACGACAACCTGCTGCTGTCGCGCGACGCCGAGGTCGACACCAAACCCCAGCTGGAGATCTACGCCGATGACGTGAAGTGCAGCCACGGCACCACCATCGGCCAGCTGGAACCGGCGCAGGTGTTCTATCTGCGCTCACGCGGCATCGGCGCCGAGGATGCACGCCGCATGCTGTGCCTGGGATTTGCGACCGAGGTCCTGGCAGGCTGCTCCGTGGAAGGTTTCCGCACGCGGGTGGAGCGGCGTATGCAGCAGCTCCTGTCGAACGAGGCGAAGAAGCACGCAACCGGAGGTGAAACCCATGTTTGAACGCGCAGTACGCACCGCCGATTTGGAAAGCAAGATGGACAACCCCAAGGGTGAAGCGATCACCGGCGACACCCTGCAGGAACAGATTATCAGCGCCTTGCGCACGGTCTATGACCCGGAAATCCCGGTGAACATCTTCGAACTGGGGTTGATCTACGTTATCAAGATCGTCAACAGCAAGGATATCCACATCGAGATGACCCTGACCGCACCGGCCTGTCCGGTCGCCGGCAGTATGCCGGGCGCGGTGGAGCGTGCGGTGAAACGCGTACCGGGCGTCGAAAAAGTCGACGTGGAGCTGGTCTGGGAGCCGGCCTGGGGCCCCGAGCGCATGAGCGACGAGGCACGCCTTGAATTGGGGATGTTCTGACCGTATTGTCTCAATGACAAGCAACACAGAGAGGACGACGTTTAGATGGGGATCCAACTGACAGAAGCGGCGGCGCAGCGCGTACGCACCATGCTCGGCAAGCGCGGCCATGGACTGGGGCTGCGGCTCGGCACCCGCAAGAGCGGTTGCAGCGGCTTCGCCTACGTGGTCGACTACGCCGACGAGATCGGGGCCGATGACCGCGTGTTCGAGAGCCATGGTGTGACCGTCGTGGTCGACACGGGCAGCCTGCAGCAGCTCGAGGACATGGAGATCGACTATGTACGCAACAATGCCCTCAACGAAGGTTTCGAGTTCCGCAACCCGAACGTCAAGGACACCTGCGGCTGCGGCGAATCCTTCAGCGTCTGAGGCGATGCCGGGAGGCGCACACATGACCGATCTCGCCGACATCGTCGAGACCTTCGAACTGCTCGGCGATTGGGACCAGCGTTATGCCTATCTGATCGAACTGGGCGAGCAGCTGCCACCCATGCCGGCAGCGCTCAAATCGGAGGAAAACCACGTCAAGCCCTGCATGAGTACGGTGCACGTCTGTGCCTACCGCGACCCCGAGCACCCACAGTACATCCGTTATCGTGGTGACTGCGATACACCGATCATCAAGGGCGTGCTGGCGTTGCTGATCGATCTGTACTCCGGACGCGACATCGAGGCCATCCAGGCCATCGACATGGACGAGATCTTCGAACAGCTGCAGCTCGGCGAACACCTGTCGCCGAACCGCCACGTCGGCATCTATGCGATCGTCGACCTGATGAAATCGCAGGCCGAGCGCCTTGGTGTGGAGGCGACGGCCTGAGCGACAGGCACAGATAAATCTGAAAACCGTATTGCCACGGAGGTACACGGAAAAACACGGACGAGATCATATGCTTCACACGGCATCTCACGTCACCTGCCAAGCGCTGCGGCAGAGCTTCTGCGACACGGTTTCATTTCAGTGTCTTCCGTGTGCTTCCGTGGCAAATACGGTTTTTGGGTTTATGGAACAGCAGTGAAGCGCCACGAAACCCACGAACATAATTGCGGCCCGTCGGCTTTCGCGGTCGTTGTGGCGGATCTTCCATACGGCGGAGGTCTTGGTGGTGTGCGCTTCCGCCGGTTTCCATCCGAGGAGGGACACCTATGGAAACGCAAACCTCGTCACGCACCCTGGCCTATGCCGTCATCGTACTGGGTGCCGTGCTCACCTTCGCCGCCGCAGTCGTACCGTACTACGGCACGGGCTACCAGCTCCGCTTCGGTGTGGTACTGGCCGGCCTGACCCCCTACTTCATCTACGCCCTGGCGGTACCGCTGCTGCGCGGTGCGTTGACTACCACGGTCGGGCTGGTCCTGGTCGTCCTGCATGCCGCACTGGTGATCCGTGAGCGCTTTCTCCTGGGTGCGGACTACGGTGATGGCCTGATCTACATCGGACCGCTGCTGCTGGCCGTCGTGTTGCTGCCCCTGCTCTGGCGCGCCCTGCGTGAACCCTGGGGCGGGGAACTGCCCGCGGAGCGACGACCTCACTGAGGCGCGGGCGGCGGCGATTTTTCGCGCAGCAGCTTGCCGAGTATATCCAGCGGCAGTGGAAACACGATGACGTTGGAACGCTCGCCGGCGATGTCGGTGAGCGTCTGCAGATAGCGCAGCTGCAGGGCCTGGGACTGTTCGGCGAGAATACGGGCGGCATCGCGCAGTTTCTCCGCGGCCTGCAGCTCGCCCTCGGCGTGGATCACCTTGGCGCGACGCGCGCGCTCGGCCTCGGCCTGCTGGGCGATGGCGCGGACCATGTTTTCATTCAAATCAACATGCTTGATCTCGACATTGCCGACCTTGATGCCCCAGGCATCGGTCTGTGCATCGAGGATTTTCTGGATATCGGCGTTCAGACGGTCGCGTCCGGCGAGCATCTCGTCCAGCTCATGCTGGCCGAGCACCGAGCGCAGCGTGGTCTGGGCGAGCTGGCTGGTGGCCTCGAGAAAATCCTCCACCTGGATGATGGCCTTGTCCGGCTCGATGACGCGGAAATACACCACCGCATTGACCTTCACCGAGACGTTGTCGCGGGAGATGACGTCCTGCGTGGGCACGTCCATGACGATGGTGCGCAGATCGACCCGCACCATCTGCTGGATGACCGGGATGATGAGGATGAAGCCCGGCCCCTTGACCCGCCAGAAGCGCCCGAGCAGGAACACGACGCCCCGCTCGTATTCGCGCAGGATGTTGATCGCGCTGGCCAGAAAGAGCACGGCGAGGGCGATCAGGGCATAGAGTACATAGGCGGTCATGGTGGATTCTCCTGTGTGGCCATCACGGCCGGTTCGACGGACAGGGTCAGGCCCTGCACGTCCGTTACACGGACGCGCTGCCCGCGGCGCACGGGCCGTGTGGTGCGCGCCTGCCAGATCTCACTGTGGATGCGCACGCTGCCCTCGCCGTTGAAATCGGTGAGTGCGACACCTTCCATACCGAACAGCTGGTCACGGCCGCTCACCACCGGCCGGCGCCGGGCACGCAGCGCCATGCCGATCACGAAGATGAACACCAGCGCGTTCACCGCAGCAAAACCGAGAATCACGGCGATGTCGATGCCAAAGCCCGGCGCCTGCGTGTCCATGAGGATGATCGAACCGAGCACGAAGGCGAGCACGCCGCCGATGCCGAGGATACCGAAGCTGGGCTGGAAGGCTTCGGCCACCATCAGCGCGACACCGAGCAGGATCAGAGCCATACCGGCATAGTTGATGGGCAGCAGCTGGAAGGCATACAGCGCCATCAGCAGCGCAATCGCACCGACCGTGCCGGGGACGACGGCACCGGGGTTGATGAACTCGAAGATCAACCCATAGATCCCGATCAGCATCAGGATATAGGCAACGTTCGGGTTGGTGATCACCGCCAGCAGCCGGTTGCGCCAGTCGGGTACGAGCGCGCGCAGCGGCAGGCCTTGTGTGTGCAGGGTACGCACCGCGCCGAGCACGCGCACCTCGCGGCCGTCGAGCTGACGGAACAGATCGGCGCTAT
Organism: Gammaproteobacteria bacterium; assembly: GCA_019911805.1. Lineage (NCBI taxonomy): Bacteria > Pseudomonadati > Pseudomonadota > Gammaproteobacteria > Gammaproteobacteria bacterium. Next base: position 31,859 of record JAIOJV010000029.1, on the reverse strand, counting down.
CGGTCGCGAGGATGTCGATGACGTTCAGCTTCAGGGCCTCCTTGGCCGGGAGGCTGGCGGCCTCACGCACCGCCTGCTCCGCCCAGTCGGCATTGCGCCCATGCAGTCCCGCGAGCCCGCGGATGTAGGCGACGGCATCGTTGACCAGCTTGTGCGTCATCGCATCGCCCGGGGGCGCCGTTGCGGACCCGGCGGACCGCTCGGCATCGGGGCCGTCCTGCGACGGTACGTGGTCCTTGTCGCCGCTTTCCGGCAGGAAGGGCGAGCCGCCGATCTGAACCGGTGTCGCGGCACCGAGGTTGGTGCCCGGCGCCATGGCGGCGATGTGGCTCGCGTACAGGATATAGGTGCCGGCGCTGGCAGCGCGCGCACCGCTGGGTGCGACATAGGTGGCCACCGGCACGGGCGAACGGGTGATGTGCTTGATGATGTTGCGCATGGCGCTGTCGAGCCCGCCGGGTGTGTCCATGCGGATCAGGATCAGCGCCGTGGGTTCGCGGTCCGCCGTGGCGAAGGCGCGTTCGATATAGTCCTCGGTGGCCGGACCGATGGCACCGTTGATATCGAGTGCAAGGATCTGCCTATCCGATCCCGCTGCCACACGCGCCGGCCCACCGCCCGGTGCCGACAAGGCAATCAACAGCAGCAGAGTCCATACAGTTTTCAATGCCATCGCCACACCCCTTGTGACTAGCATAGGCGCTCACCGCGCGATCTGCTCGCCGTGCACCGCCGGCCAAATTTGTTACACTCGCCCCTTTGCGATCCCACGCGGCTTCGAATCATGCTGCCCACCCTGTTCCCGCTCGTCTCCCTGCTGACCGGCATCGGCATCCTGCTGGTCGGCAGCGGCCTGTTCGGTACACTGCTCGCACTGCGCGCCGGCCTGGAGGGCTTCGCGGACCCGGTCATCGGCCTGGTGATGTCGGCCTATTTTGTGGGCTTTTTCGCCGGCACCTTCTTCTGTCCGACGCTGATTCGCCGTGTCGGGCATATCCGGGCCTTCGCCATGTTCGCCGCCGTCGCGGCTGCCACGGTCATCCTGCATGTGCTCATCATCCATCCGGGCGTCTGGTTGATTCTGCGCATGATCACCGGGGCGTGCCTGGTCGGGCTGTATATCGTCATCGAGAGCTGGCTGAACGCACAGGCACCGAGCGCCAGACGCGGCCAGGTGTTCGCGGCCTATATGGTCGTGACGCTGCTCGCACTGGCGCTCGGCCAGGCGCTCATCACCCGCGCCGATCCCGCCGGCTTCACCCTGTTCGGCATCGCCTCCATCCTGATGTCGTTGGCGCTGCTGCCGGTCGCTTTCACCAGCCTGGCACCACCGCAGCCGGTTACGGCACCGCGGCTCGGCCTGCGTTTTCTCTACACCACCTCGCCGGTTGCGGTCGCCGGGGCGCTGGCATCGGGACTCGTGATCGGGGCCTTCTGGGGCATGGGCCCGCTGTTCGCCCACCACCTCGGTCTGGACAACGCGGGGGTCGCGGGCTTCATGGCGGCGACCATCCTCGGCGGTGCGGCACTGCAGTGGCCGATCGGGCGACTGTCGGACCACCTGGACCGCCGCTGGGTGCTGGCCTGTGTGGGTGCGGCGGGCACCGTATCCGCCCTCGCCGCTGCCGTGGTCGCGCCCGACTCGGTTACATGGTTGCTGGTCTGCATGGTGCCGTTCGGCGGACTCGCCTTCAGCGTCTATCCGCTCAGCGTGGCACATCTGAACGATCACCTCCAGCCGGACACCATACTGGAGGGCAGCAGCGGTCTGCTGTTGCTGCACGGTGTCGGGGCGGCGACGGGACCCGCTGGCGTCGGACTGCTGATGGGCCGCTTCGGGCCGCTCAGCCTGCTGGTCTATTACGCCACGATACTCCTGCTGCTGGCCGCGTTCGTCTCCTTGCGCATACGCCAGGCACCGCCCGTCGCCGCTGCGGACCACACCCAGTTCGCAGCGATGGTACGCACCTCGCCCGAGGCGCTGGTGATGCTGGCCGAGGCGGAGGAGCAGGCCACGCATCCGGACACCGGTGTCTGAAGAAACCTCTGCACCCTGCACGACGGCCTCAGAAGTACAGCCCGACATTGATGTTCAGCCGCTCATGCCAGGTGTCGTCGCTGCCACCGGCCGCCAGACCGGTGGTGAAGTTCGGCCCGATGTAGGGATGCTGGCGACCGCGCAGGTAATCGACATAGACGAACACCTTGTCGATCGGCGTAAACGACATGCCGAACACGCGTTGTGCACTGTCGCGGAATCCCGCCACGTCCTTGGACAGCCATCCATAGTCAGCATAGAGCGTGACATCGTGCAGTGGTCCCCACGTGCCGAGTGTGTAACTCAGATTGACCGTATAGACATTCGCGCGCGCCGCTACCTCGTAGGGAAAATCGTAGGCACCCATGATGACGATGCGACGATCCTGCCCGGGTGGATTCTCGACGCTGTTCACGTAGCGCGCAGCCTGCAGCATCACACCCCAGGGCCCATAGCTGTCCTGGTAATGCACCGCAGCGGCACGGCGATGACCGTCGCGTCCGGTAGTCGCGTTCGGCAGGCGTCCGGCCAGCAGCGACAGGCCGACCTCGCCACGGCGTGCAGCGCCCTGCTCAAAGGTATACGCCGCGCGCCCGACCAGGGTATCGCGCTCGTGATTGCGGATTGCACCGTCCTCGACGAGGTTGAAGGTGTAGCGTGCACTGCTCTCGCTGTTGCCGCTCCCATGGCCACCGTCGCGGACGTAGTAGCCGAGCTGCAGATCCCACGGCCCGATGGTATGCATCAACTTGCCGCCGAGGTTGTAGCTGTCCTCCAGGCCGACGTAATAGGCTATGGAGAAAAAGAAGCTGTGCGAGGCATACGGCAGGATACCGAAAGGGATGGAATTCACACCGAGCTGCAGCTGAGTACGATCACCGAAGCGACGCCCGACCCAGGCGTGCTGCAGGAAATTCGTCTCAGTACCGCCGCGGTAACGATAAAAACGGTACTGTGCCGAAGCCAGCCAATCGCCGTGGTCGTAACCGGTATCGATGCGGAAGGTATCGAAATTGATCAGACCCGCACCGTCGTACCTGGGATCCCAATCCTGGTATACGTAGTTGTAGCGCAGCGCACCGCCCAGGCGGAAGCCGTTGCCGAGATCGAAGGCAACTGCGGTATCCAAGGTCAGGATGGCGATCGCCAGGACGCCGAGCTGACGGATGCAGAGAATGCGGATCGGCATGCGTCCTCCCGGTTCTGTCGCTCGGTCGATGGCGTTCAGCGGACGACGTGCAGGAAGTGCAGATGCCGTTCGTAGTGGTCGAGGACATCATTGATCACGTCGGTGCCGCTCCAGCCCATGATGTCATAGTTTTGCCCACCTTCACGCAGATGGACTTCGGCACGGTAGTACCGCAATGCCTCCATTCGCCGTGGCCGGGTGTCACGTAATACGAAGGATGGCGGCTCGTAGGGCCGCGGATGTACCGAGTAGAAAAAATCGATCTCTGCTCCATGGCGGACCTCGATCCAGACCCTGCCCTCCTCGTCGCCGCCGATACCGGCCTCCATGTCCTGTTTTTTCAATTCCTCGCTGACCTCATGCAGGGCCGGTCTGACGACTTCCTGAATGAAACGATCTACTTCGGTGCGGCTGGACTGGTGGATCACGTTACGCAGCCGACTCTGCCAACTGCGTGCCATCTGGGGTGCCCCCGGTGTGACTCGCGCACGCCGCAGGCTGAGGTGCTTGATGGCCTCGAGGCGCAGTGCGCGGGCCAGGCCCCAGCACATCAGGATCATCACCACCGCGAACGGCAGGGCACTGGCGATGGTCGCCGTCTGCAGTGCCTGCAGGCCGCCGGCAAGCAACAGGGCCGCCGCGATGATACCCTCGACCACGGCCCAGAAGACCCGTTGCCACAGCGGCGACTCCTCCTCACCGCCAGAGGTCAGCATGTCGACCACCAGCGAGCCGGAGTCGGATGAGGTCACGAAGAAGGTCACCACCAGCACCGTCGCCAGCAGCGAGGTGATGCCGGTCAGTGGCAGGTGTTCGAAAAATTTGAACAGTGCCACCGAGGTATCCGCCGCCACCGCAGCCGGCAGCTCGCTGATACCCTGCATCAGGATCATATGGATGGCGGTGTCGCCGAAGAATGTCATCCACATGAAGGTGAATCCGACCGGCACCAGCAGGACACCGATAACGAATTCCCGAATGGTACGCCCACGCGAGACCCGCGCGATGAACATGCCGACGAAGGGCGACCAGGCGATCCACCAACCCCAATAGAACAGCGTCCAGCCACCGATCCAGGTCGTCGGTTCGTAGGCTTGCAGGTTGAAGGTCATATCGAACAGATTGGACAGATACATACCGGTGTTCTGCACCAGTGTCTGCAACAGAAACACGGTTGGCCCGGCAACCAGCACAAACAACAGCAGGATCACGGCGAGCACGATGTTGAACTCGGAGATGCGCCGGATGCCGGCATCCAGCCCGAGACCCACGGACAGCGTGGCGATGGCAGTGATCACGGCAATCAGGATGATCTGAGTCAAGACGGTGCTGGGCACATCGAACAGGTAGTTCAGACCCGCATTCACCTGGATGACGCCGAAGCCGAGCGACGTGGCCACGCCGAACAGCGTCCCGAGCACGGCAAAAATATCCACCGCGTGACCGATCGGCCCGTAGATGCGCTCGCCGATCAGCGGATACAGCGCCGAGCGGATGGTCAACGGCAGGTCGTGGCGAAAGGCGAAGTAGGCCAGCGACAACGCCACCACCGCATAGATGGCCCAGGCGTGGATGCCCCAATGAAAGAGGGTGATGCGCATGGCATCGCGCGCGGCCGCGACCGTGCCGCCCTCACCCACAGGCGGGCTCACGTAGTGCATGACCGGCTCAGCCACACCAAAGAACATCAGGCCGATGCCCATGCCCGCCGAGAACAGCATGGCGAACCAGGATGTATAGCTGTAATCCGGCTCACTGTGATCGGGTCCGAGCTTGATGCGCCCGTAGCCCGAAATCGCCAATGTCACCACGAACACCAGAAAACCCGCCACGGTCAGGACATAGAACCAGCCCGCCGAGTGAGTGATCCAGGCTTGCACGGCCGCGAACAGGCTGCCTGCGGCCTTTGGATAGATCACGGCGAAGGTGACGAAGGCCAGTGCGAGCATACCTGACAGGACGAACACCGGCGGATTGATCTGCACGCGCCAGGGTGATTTGTGGTCAGTCGCCGGTTCGCTCATGCGGTTTCCTGTAGATGCCCATAGCCGCCTGCCCGCGTGCAGACGGTCGAGCCGTCAACATACAGTCCAGGAGCCTGTCGGACTTGGGACGAATCTACTGCGCCGGTGGGATAGCCGTCCATTTTCCCGATCCTGCTCATCAAATAGCTACGGCTATTCCCCTCGAAGGAGCGAAAAAATGACCTCGCTCCCCCACCCGGCTCGCTACGATCGCCCAAGTCCGACAGGCTTCTGGACGGTTTCCCCCTCTGTAGCCCGACGACGTCCCTGCTAGACTCGGCCCAGCACCAACGCTATTTCCATAGGCAAGGAGAATACCGCATGCATGCGACCGCTGAATTTCAGCTTGTGCCCATCGGCAGCGGCGTCTCCGTCCGGCGTGAGATCATGCGCGTCGTGGAGATCCTGAAGGGCTTCGGTTTCCTGCTGGAGACCCATGCTTCCGGCACCAACATCGAGGGGGAACTGACCGACATCCTCGCCGCCATCGAGAAAGTCCATGCGACAGTGCATGCCGATGGCGCGGTGCGGCTGGTCAGTTATCTCAAACTGGAGACGCGCATGGACAAGGTGCCGACACTGGCCGGCAAGCGGCTCGGCTGAACCCGTCCGCATCCCGGCGCCGCTGCGGATGCCCCCGGACCAGCCCCATGCCGCGCCGCTCCCGAGCAGGGCGATGTCATGCCGTGAAAGCGACGGATCGGCCCACATCAGCTTTCGCCGGGTCTGGCGCCTGGACGCGTCAGTGGCACGAAGGCTACACCGAGGACGCTGCGCTTCTCGACACGACCATCGGTGGTCTTCTCCACCAGCATGAGTTTCTGATCGCCATCAGGTCGACCGACGGGGATCACCAGGCGTGCACCCGGTTTGAGCTGCTCGATCAGCGGCTCGGGAATGGCCGGCGCGGCGGCGGTGACGACGATGCCATCGAAGGGGGCATGCCCGGGCCAGCCATGGTACCCATCACCGGCGCGCACCTCGACGTTGGCGTAGCCCAGCCGGGCGAGCCGCTCGCGGGCGCTCGTGGCGAGCGACTCGATGATTTCCAGGGAATACACCTGCCGCACCAGCCGCGACAGCACCGCTGCCTGATAGCCGGAACCCGTACCGATCTCCAGAATCACGTCGTCGGGCTCGGGTGCGAGCAGATCGGTCATCAGCGCCACGATATAGGGCTGGGAGATGGTCTGGCCGTGACCGATGGGCAGCGGCCCGTTGTCGTAGGCCGCGTCGCGCAGTTCCTCGGGCACGAATGCGTGGCGCGGCACGCCTTTCAGGACCGCCATGACGCGCGCGTCGAGGGCATCTTTGCCAAGGAGGCTGCGGGTGTAGCCCACCTCGCGCTCGATGTCCTCCAGCATGCGCTGTTCCGGTCGCATGGCCTTCACTCCTGTGCGCCTCACCGACGGCTTATACCGGACAGCCACCGGCCATTACCATGCCTCAGTCTAGACGCCTGGGCCGGCGATACGCCACCGCAACCAACGCGGCTGCGGCCAGTGGCACGGCGCGGCCGGCCATCGACCGCCTCTGAGCGGGGCGGGCGGAGCGTTCAGGTCGGCACGGCCCATAACAGGCTGCTGCCATCTGAAACACGAAAAGGTCGGGATTGAGTTCGGTATGCCGTTTTGGGCAGGCGTACAGCGGTTGATTCAGGGAGCGTCTGAGTAACAAAGGACCCCACAGCCCCGCGTCACGGGAAATCCTTCTATTCAGGATGCGAAGTACCATCCTGGGGTATGCAAGGCACCCTGGGGGTCGGCATGTGCGCGGGCGTGACGCATCGGGCAGCGATCATTGCCGCCCGCCACGCGTATCCATCCTGTCCGCGCCAACGTGATAGGGTAATGAACTATAAGGGGAAAATCATCAGTCCTGGCGTCTGGACCGAGACATGACAATTCAGCTGCGGAACTACTTGGAAGCCACCCAGCCCCGGTCGGCATACCGGGTCTTGCCGATCAACCCGTGCTCCACGCCCGTGGACGTTTCATCCCGGCGATCTTGCAGGCCTGTTTGACATAGCCGTAGGGGAACAGCTGAAACAGTCGTGCGTGCGCCTTCGCCCCGTAACCGACCTCTTCAGCAAGAAACTTGACGACAAAACGTGCATCCGCAGCGATGCCGTTATCTGCGAAATACTCCCGCATGAAACGGATTACCTTCCAGTGCTCTTCGGTCAGTTCAACGCCTTCACTCGCAGCCAACTGCCGGGCGATATCTTCGTTCCAATCCGCCGGATGGGCCAGATAGCCCTCATCACCCATTTCCACGTCAGCGAGATAGTCCACAACCCTCGTCATTGGTACCTCCCGTTCGGTTGCTGGTCCGGAAAGGCTCAGTTCGCGAAGCTTGCCGGAGTTCGGAAAACATGACCGGCCGCCCTCCCTGCGGCCGGGTCATGCCCTGCCATTGCTCGGTAGGCAGCCCCCCGGCATTCTCAGCCGAAGGGGCCGACCTCGTGGCTCAGAAGCGGATATGGGTCGACTGGTTCAGCGAGTGGCGTGCACCCGTCCAGTTGTCCACGTGGAAACGTGTGAACGGCAACCCGGTGAGTTCGAAGAAGCGCGGCCAGCCGATGCGCTCCACCCATTCACCGACCCGCTCCCACTCCTTGGCGTCTTCCTTGTAGATGGTGAGAATTTTCTTCACCAGCTCCGACACCTCCGGCCAGCGCGGTGGATTGTTCGGCAGACCGGCCGCCACCAGCTTCTGGAAGGTTGGCTTGGAACGCGCATTGGAGTTCTTGCCACCGATCCAGATGGCAATCTTGGAGTTTACCGGATCGTTGATCGCCATCGGCGGACAGGGTGGGAAGCAGGCACCGCAGCAGATGCACTTCTTCTCATCGACCTCCAGTGAGGGCTTGCCATTGACCATGGCCGGGCGGATGGCCGCCACCGGGCAGCGCGCCACCACCGACGGCCGCTCGCACACGTTCGACACCAGATCGTGGTTGATCATCGGCGGCTTGGTGTGCTGGATATTGATGGAGATGTCCGCCTGACCGCCACAGTTGATCTGGCAGCAGGACGTGGACATGCGCACGCGGTTGGGCATCTGCTCGTTGATGAACTCCTCGTAGAGTGCATCCATCATCGACTTGGCCACGCCGGAGGCATCGGTGGCCGGGATATCGCAGTGGAGGAAACCCTGCGTGTGCGCGATCATGGACATGGAGTTGCCGGTGCCGCCGACCGGAAAGCCCTCCTTGCCGAGCTTTTCGATCAACGGCGCCACCTTGGCCTCACTGCCGACCATGAACTCGATGTTCGAGCGGATGGTGAAACGCACGTGACCTTCGGCGTATTCATCGGCAATGCTGCAGAGTTTGCGGATGGTACCGGTATCCATCTGCCGTTGGGTACCGGCACGCACCGTCCAGATCTCGTCGCCGCTCTTGGCGACGTGGTGCAGGACACCGGGGCGCGGGCGATCGTGCCAGTCCCAGTTCCCGTAATTCTTGACCATCAACGGATGCATGTAGAGAAAGGCGTCCGGCACACCGCTCTCGACGGCCTGACGATGTTCTGGCTGTGACATCATTTCACTCCTTTGCCGGCCACAGAGTGGCCGGCGCAATCATCATCGAACTTCAGCGGGGACCACCTCAGGCAGTATGACGTTCGGCCTGACGGGCATGCCATTTTTCAGCCTCTTCCTCCCACTTATCCAGACGGATGTAGGAGCTGGTGCGCGGATGGGCGACCATGGCAGGCTCAATATCCACACCGATGCCGTCCAGGAAATTCGACAGGCCGATGCGGTCGATCATCTCACCACAACGCTCGTGCTCCAGGCCGTTCTCGGCCCAGAAGTCGATGATGTTGCTGGCGAGCTCATTCAGCTTGTCGTAGTCGTCCTGGGTCTCCAGCTTCATGAAGGGGATGAGGACGGTACCGAACAGATCACCGATCTTCAGGGTGCGCTTGCCACCCGTGAGGATGGTGACACCGCGGTCCTTACCGGGCGACAGCGCCTTGGTCATGACGTTGATGCAGTGCATGCAGCGCACGCAGTTGCGGTTGTCGATGGCCATGGTGTCGTCGTCTTTCAGGGTGATGCACTGGGTCGGGCAGCGCGTCACCACGTTGTCGATGACATACTGGCGTCCCTTGGCCTTAACGAAGTTCTTCACCTCATCCTGCTTGATCTGGATGTCGTCACGCCAGGTGCCGATCATCGCCATATCGGAGCGCTGAATGGAGTTCATGCAGTCGTTCGAGCAGCCCGAGAACTTGAACTTGAACTTGTAGGGCAGCGCCGGGCGGTGCAGGTCATCGGTGAAATTATTCATCACCTGACGATGTGCCACGGCTTCGCTGAAGCAGGAATGCTCACAGCGCGCAGCACCCACGCAGGACATGGAGGTACGCACCGAGGGGCCCGCGCCGCCGAGATCGAAGCCGAGTTCGTTGATGGCATCGAAGGCGGGCTGAACCTGATCCGAGCGGGCGCCCTGGAACATCATGTCACCACTCTGTCCGTGCAATGCCAGCAGGCCGGAACCGTGCTCATCCCACACGTCACACAGCTTGCGGAGGATGTCGGTGTCGTAGTGCATGGCGGGGGGCGGCATGATGCGCAGGGTATGGAATTCAGCGGCCGCGGGGAACTTGTCCGCCACCTCCGAGAAACGCGGGATGATGCCGCCGCCGTAGCCGCGGACCGAAATGGTGCCACCCTTCCAGTAACCCTTCTTGGTCTGGTAGGAGTATTCGAGCATTCCCACTATATCGGCGATCAGCTCTTTCTTTTCCCCCAGCCGCTTCAGGCCGGTGACGAAGCTCGGCCAGGGACCGGTTTCGAGTTGATCAAGATTAGGGGTGTCATACTTTTTTGCCATTGGTAGATCCTCCGGTCGAACGTGAAGACGACAACAGATGTGGCTATGGATATATGCGGCATCTAGTATACCGCTTTGGCATACCTTAGTCTTCGCGCGCTGGACTTGTATATCCCATTGGGCATAAGCCGATGGGGAGGGTGGGATAGCCACACCGCATCAATGCAGCGACCGGCTGGCGACCGCACCGCGGCGATGGTCGCGCCCGGCAGACCGAGATTACGTCGACAGATCAGGATGCTGGACCTGTGTTTCGCAATCATACGCCGTCCGGCGTCCCGGTCGGGCCGGAGATATCCCTCTACCACCGAGTGGATAGAAAACCCCCGAAAAAGAGCCCTTGTGACCGACGAAATGCCCTGCACACGCAGCAGATCGATGGCGAAAAACATGATGTAGGTCAAGTTTTACAGGCGCCGCCGGCCCCGCTCAGGATCGCCACCGGTGTTCGAGGTACTGTTTCAGGGCCAATGCGTTGTTGTGCTGCTCGTCGCGGGCCGCATAGAGGAGGGTCACGGGGCCGGCTTTGATGTAGTCCCGGAGTTCGGCGAGCGCGTCGGGGTTGGCGTCGAGCTCACGGCCGTAGCGGTGTTGGAACTCTGTCCAACGCGCTGGGTCGTGGTTGAACCACGTGCGCAGTGCACCGCTGGGGGCCAGCGCCTTCAGCCAGGCATCGAGCGCGGCGTTCGCCTTACTGACGCCGCGCGGCCAGATGTGGTCGATCAGGATCCGCTGGCCGTCCGCTTTGGATGCCTTTTCGTAGACGCGTTTGATGGCGATGTGCACCCTCGCCTCCCTCCGTACCGATTCCAGCCGGCGCGTGGCCCCGGTGCTGCGGATATCACTTCGCACCCGGGCGGCGCAGCTTGTCGAAAAATACTCTGATCAGATCCGAGCGCGTCACCATACCGACCACATGCCGCTGCTCGTCGCAGACGATCACGCGCTTGATGCGGTTCTTCTTCATAATCTCCAGAACGCCGTGCAGGGTCTCGTGCGGCCCTACGCAGATGACCTGTTCGACCATGAGATCCGCCACCGTGCCGGTGGGCTCCGGGATCTGCACGGGATGGGTGAACATGGCCTCCAGGGTCTGCCACAGCGAATGGGTCGGGTGGTGCGCCGGCAGGCCCATGGCCCGCAACAGATCGGCCTCGGTGACCACACCGACCAGCCGGTTGTCGTCATCGACCACCGGCAGGCCGCTGATCCTGTGCGTCACCAGCATATGCGCGGCCTCAGCCAGCGAGCAGTCCCGTTTGACCGTGACGACGTGCCGGCTCATCACCCGCTCCACCTCGCCGCTGCCCACGGTACGCAGCCGCGCGTACTTTTCCGCGCGGGTATTCAATTCCAGCAAATCGTCCAGGGTCACGTCGACGAAGGTACCCATTTCCTTCAATGCATTGGCGAAATCCTGACGCTTGACGCCATCGTCTGCATCATTACTCATAGACGGTTTCCTCTACTGAATCAAACGCCCGATCCGCGCTATCCCGGACCGGTGCCATATCGCGTACGATTTAACATTAGACCGCAGTTGCCCACGAGGTGCCATCATAAACCCCAGCGTGCATGTCGGTTCAGCTGGCCTTCCGGGACGGACCTGCTATTCTGTACCCGGGATGCGCGCCAACCGTGCGCGCACCAGCGCATCTGTATTCAGGGGCTCGTCATGTCACATTACAACCTGTCTATTGGCGGCGTACCTACCCTGATCCCTCCACGACTGATCATCACGGGGGCGCGTTCCGCCACGCGGCCCTGATCCGGGGCGCAGCCCGCCTGCGCCCCGGTATATCCCCGACCATCCCCGGCCCTCCCGTTTCGCCCGACAGGCGACACGCTTACCAGATATTCATGCGCCTCGTGAAGCGGGCGCACCCGGCACACCGCCGCAACACCCGGGATCGGCCGCAGTCAATGCACAGACACACAGGAGAATCCTTCATGAATCCGCAATCCGCCCATCTTTCGCGCCACGACGTCCAGCGCCTGACACACCTGCTCGAGACCATCGCCCCGGGCAGCCGCGATGCCGCGCATCTGGAGCGTCTGATCGACAAACTGCAGGCCGGCGAAGAGCTGCAGCCGCGTGAAGTGCCCGACGAACTGGTCACCATGCACAGCGTAGCACTGCTGCTCGACACGGATAGCAACCGGACCATGGAATGCACGCTGGTCTTTCCGAACGGCGCCGATGCCTCGGCCGGGCGCATCTCGGTGCTCGCGCCACTGGGCACGGCCCTGTTCGGCGCCCGCGTCGGCGAGATCATCGAGGTGGAACTGCCGACCGGGACACGCCGCTGGCGGGTGGAGTCACTGCTCTATCAACCCGAGGCGGCGGGCGATTTCGAACTCTAGGAGCCTGGTGCGGACACGGGGACGACCGACAATGCATGGAAGCCGGCCACTGCTACATCGGCTTCATTCAATGTGCTTTGACCGAGGAGAATCACACATGCCCACTCATGTGCTCGAACAGCTCGTCCGCAAGCGCGGACTCGACATCCAGGCCAGCTTCGCCACCGAGGCGGCGAAGCTGCTCGGCCCGCGGCCGGCGGCCGTACCGGAGACTTCGCCACGTGGTCTGCGGCTGCTCGCCGAAAGCGAACAGCAACTCGCCGATGCCGTGGCAATGCTGCTACATCACTACCCGGAGACGCTCGACGTGGGCGAGCCGCGCATCCGCTATCGCGACGATCCCGAGCCGGCCGAACCCATCATGTGGGTGATCATCGATGTGCCGCGTCCGCATATGGCGCTGCTGCGCGCCAACCTGCTACGGCGCCGCGCCGTGCTGCGCGACTGCGAGGCACGCGACGGGATCGCGGCAGACGGACGCGCCCGTCTGTGCGCCCATGTCCCGTTGGCGGAGCTGCTGGGCTACGATGCCGAACTGGCCCTGCTGTGCGGCACTGACGTCCGGCTCGACATGCGCTTCAGCCACTACGCACCGCTGCATGGCGGGCCGGACGGCGCCGCCTGACGTTGCGGCGTCGCCGCTCACAGCTGGTAGTTGACGCGCAGCCCGAGCACGGTCTGATGCGGACCGATACCGTCATGGCCGGCGCGGAAATCGCTGTGCAGGATCCTTTGCAACGACAGCGCGATGTTGGTCCGTGCGGTGGCCTGCAGGCCAAGATACAGCTCCGCCTCGCGTGAATCCTCCTCGTCGGGCGCGCGGCCGACATCGGACACCGCGCTCCGTGTGACGCCCCGCCCAATGCGAAACCATGCCAATCTAATCCGTTTTGTCAGTATTGCCCCGTGACGTATTCAGTCCAGGTGACCGGCCTCCAGCAGGGGTGTGATCCAGTAATGCATGCCGCTGCCCTGAAACTCCCGGCGCAGGGCTGCCACCACCTCGCGCGCGGCCGCCACGGGCAGATACAGCTGAAACAGGATCTGACCCTTGCGACCGGCCACCTGTTCGGCGGTGCTGAGGGAGTGAAGGGAGGTGCCATGCCCGTGGATGGACAGACTGGTGAAACCGCCCACGGTCTCATTCTCCAGCAGCCAATCGACCATGGCGTGCTCCATCGAGGGGGATACGGCCAGCGCCAGCAGGCAGGATTGCATATCAGACTCCGGGCTTCGCGACACCATAGCGGCGATAGAGCAGAGGTAACAGGAACAGGGTCAGCAGGGTGGAGGATACCAGGCCGCCAATGACCACGATGGCCAGTGGGCGCTGGATTTCCGAGCCCGGTCCCTGGGCGAACAACAGCGGCATCAGGCCAAAGGCCGCGATGCTCGCAGTCATCAACACCGGCCGCAGCCGTCGCTGGGCACCGTCGGTCACCACTTCCGCAATGGGCCGGCCCAGGGCCCGCAGCTGGTTGAAGTAGGTCAGCATCACCACCCCGTTCAGCACCGCGATGCCGAGCAGAGCGATGAACCCCACCGAGGCCGGGACGGACAGGTACTCACCGGTGAGCCAGAGGGCCACGATGCCGCCGATCAGCGCGAAGGGGATGTTGCTCAGCACCAGCACCGACTGCCGCACCGAGCGGAAGGTGGCGAACAGGGTCAGGAAGATCAGCCCCAGGGCCACCGGCACCACGATGGACAGGCGCTTCGCGGCACGCTGCTGGTTCTCGAATTGCCCACCCCATTCCAGGTAATAACCGACCGGCAGTTGCACCTGTCCGGCCACCACGCGCTTGGCCTCTTCCACGAAACTCACCAGGTCGCGCCCCTGGACGTTGGCGATCACCACTGCCATGCGGTTACCATGTTCCCGCTGCACCGCCACCGGTCCCTCGGTGCGCTCCAGGGTTACCAGGTCTTGCAGGCCGGTGGTCTCGCCGTTGGTCAGGGCAAAGCGCAGATTGGCGAATCGTGCCGGGGATGTCTGCAGGCCTTCCGGTCCCCGCAGCATCAGGGGTATCCGTCGTGCCTCCTGGTATACCGTACCCACTTCCATCCCTTCCACCTGGGTACGCAGGGCACGTTGCAGCTCGTCCATGGAGATACCGAGGCGGCCCACTGCCATACGATCGGCCACCAACCGATAATATTGGGCTCCTTCATTGCGTGGGGTGAACACATCCTCGGCCCCGTCCACCTTGCCCAGGGCGGCGACGATGGCGTCGGCGCTGCGGTTCAGCTTGTCCTGATCGCCACCGAAGATCTTGATGGCGAGGTCGCCGCGCACCCCGGTCAGCATCTCCGAGACCCGCATCTCAATGGGCTGGGTGAAGGCGTAATCGACACCGGGGAACTGATCCAGCACCACGCGCAGCGCCGCAGTCAACTCCTCCTTGCTATCCATGCGCCACTGATCACGGGGTTTCAGGACCAGGAAACTGTCGGTCTGGTTGAGCCCCATGGGATCCAGGCCCAGTTCATCGGAGCCGGTGCGTGCCACCACGCCACTAACTTCCGGGACCTGCTGCAGCAGGGCGCGCTGTACCCGCAGGTCGATATCAAGGGACTGTTCCAGGTTGATGGAAGGCAGCTTTTCCAGCTGCACGATCAAGTCGCCCTCGTCCATGGTGGGCATGAAGGACTTGCCGATCTGGGTATAGAGCGAGCCGGCGATCACCAGCAGGGCAGCGGCAGCGATGGTGACCGTGCGCCCATGGTCCAGTACCCAATGCAGCACCGGCCGATAGCCACGCTGCAGCCACTGCACCAAGCGCGGTTCTTCATGGGACACCTTGCCGATCAGGTAGGATGCCAACACCGGGATCACGGTCAGCGACAGCAGCAAGGAGGCGCTGAGGGCGAACACGATGGTCAGTGCCACGGGAATGAACAGCTTGCCCTCCAGTCCCTGCAGGGTGAGCAGCGGCAGGAACACGATGATGATGATCAGGATGCCGGAGGTGACCGGTACCGCCACCTCGCTGGCTGCGCGGTAGATCAGATGCAGACGCGGCAGGCGCGAGGTGGCACCGCCGCGGGCCAGATGGGTAACTACATTCTCCACCACCACCACGGCGGCATCCACCAGCATGCCGATGGCAATGGCCAGGCCACCCAGGGACATGAGGTTGGCGGACATACCGAAGCGGTACATGAGCACGAAGGTGGCGAGTGCCGCGAGCGGCAGGATGAAGGCCACGGTGAGCGCGGCGCGCAGATCCCCGAGGAACAGTACGAGCAGGATCAACACCAGCACCGTGGCCTCCAGCAGGGCCTTAGTGACCGTGCCGACGGCCTTGTTGACCAGTTGGCCACGATCGTAGAACACGTTGATATGGACCCCTTCGGGCAGTGCCGGCTGCAGCTCCTCGAGTTTGGTCCGTACCCCCTGCACCACATCGCGGGCATTGGCACCCCGCAGGCCGAGCACCAGGCCTTCCACCGCCTCACCCTTGCCGTTGTGGGTGACGGCGCCATACCGGGTCACGGCGCCGGTGCGCACGCTGGCCACATCGGCCACCCGCACCGGTTCGCGGCGATCGGCACGCACGACAATGGCACGGATATCATCGAAGGTTTGGATGCTGCCCTCGGTGCGCACCAGCAGCACCTCCTCCCCATCGTTGAGGCGACCGGCGCCGTCGTTGCGGTTGTTCTGTTCCAGCGCCGTGCGCAGTTCACTGAGAGGGATGCCCAGGGCCTGCAGGCGGGCGTTGTCGGGGACCACCTCGAAACTGCGCACCTGGCCGCCCAGGGCATTGACGTCGGCCACCCCGGCCACAGAGCGCAAGGCCGGGCGGATCACCCAGTCGAGCAGGTCGCGGCGCTGCATGTTATCGAGCGTGCCGCCCTCGATGGTGAACATGAACATCTCCCCCAGGGGGGTGGTCATGGGAGCGATGCCGCCGGAGACATCCGCGGGCAGGTCGCCCCAGATCGCGCCCAGTCGCTCAGCCACCTGCTGGCGGGCCCAGTAGATGTCGGTGCCTTCGGTAAAGTCCACGGTGATATCGGTCAG
This sequence comes from Gammaproteobacteria bacterium, assembly GCA_019911805.1. Lineage (NCBI taxonomy): Bacteria > Pseudomonadati > Pseudomonadota > Gammaproteobacteria > Gammaproteobacteria bacterium. The sequence continues at coordinate 15,368 of JAIOJV010000029.1, read as the reverse complement.
TGCATACTTGGCCACCGAACGCAGCATGGATTGCTGCGGGATGCCGAGCATCTCCACCTCGATGAGGGCGGTGATGCGGGTTTCCACCTCCTCGGGCGTCATGCCCGGCGCCTTGATGATGATCTTCACCTGGGTGGTGGAGACATCCGGAAAGGCATCGATGGGCGTATTCTGAAACGCCACCCAGCCGGCGCCACCGATCAGCACGATCAGCAGCAGCATCAGCATGCGCTGGGTGAGCGCGAACTCGATCAGGCGCTGCAGCATTATTCAGTGCCCCCGGACCAAGCGGCCTTGAGGGTGGCTACACCCCGCACGGCGATCTGGCTGTCGGTGGCCAGCACGGTCTGGATTACCAGGTGCTCCGGCTCCTCCATGATCACGGTGACGGCGACCGGCACAAAGCCATCCGGCCGGGATACGAAGACATAGTGTTTGCCGGCACTGCGGATCAGCGCCTCGCGGGGAATGCGGTAGCGATCAGCTGCGGCCGGCATGGCGATCTGGACCTGCACGAACTGACCGGGCCGCAGCAGCTCGCTGCCGGTACCCACCTCGGCACGGATCAACACCCCCTGGTCGGCGCCATGCACCATGTGGCCGATGTTGATAACCTCACCCCGCAGGGGTGGGTCGTTCTGCACCAGCACCTGTTGGCCCACGGCGGTGGTGCCGAGCTGTTCCAGCGGCATATGAATCTCCAGCCACAGTGGTTTGAGACTGGCCACGCGATACAGGGCATCGGCCGCCGCCACCCGGGTGCCGGGGGTGACCATCTGTTCCAGCACCACACCGTCGAAGGGTGCGCGGACCAGCAGGGTACCTGTCAACTGGCGCAGCTGTTCCAGGACCCGCAGGGCTTCACCCTCCAAGCCGGCCAGCTCCAACAGCCGCTTCAGGCGCGCCACCGTGGTGGCCAGTTCCTGATAGCTGGCCTGGGATTCCAGCATTCTGCGCTCGGCGATAATGCCCTCCTGGTACAACTGGCGGTCGCGCTCGTAGTTGCGGCGGGCCAGCGTCAGCCGGGTACGGTTTTCCAGGTAATCGCTTTCCAGTTCCAGCAAGGCCGGGCTCTGGATGCGCAGCAGGGTCTGGCCGGCCTGGACTGCCTCGCCCGCGCTTACCAGCAAGGTCTCCACGAGCCCACTCTGGGGGGCGGTCACCACCTGCAGCTGGGCATTGGGTACCGTGACCCGGGCCGGCAGCAGAGCGCTGCGGTTGTATTCGATGGGCTGCAGCGCGGCGGTCTCGATGCCAATGGCCTGGCGTTGTTCCGCGGTGATATTCACCAACGGTTCGGCGGCGAGCCGCGCGCTGCCCAAGGACAACAGTAATGACAGCAGGATGATAGTGATTTTCATTCAGGTATCACTCCCAGGGCTTGGTTGTACCGGGCGATGGCGCGGCCATGCGCGAGGCGCTGCAGTTCCACTTCGCGCGCTGCAGCCAGCGCCTGGGCACGAGCCTGCAACAAGGTGAAAAGGTCGCCTTCCCCCAGTTCGAAGGCCCGCTGATTGAGGCGCAATCCTTCCGCAGCCAGTCGCTGTTGTTCCTGTGCAAGCCGCAGCGACTGGTCGGCGCGTGCCCGCTCGCTGTTCGCCTGGATCAGCGCCTGCTCCAGTTCCCGCTGGAGACGGAGCAGGGTGTTAGTGGATTCGGTCAGGGCACGTTCCGCCGCCGCAGTACGCGGCGCCGCCTGGCTGGCCATGCCCAGGGGCAGGTTGATCTCCAGGGCCAGGGACTGGTCGGTGCTGAACCCCTGCTGCGCCCGTTCGCTGATGGCGCCAATGCTGACCACTGGATTGGCGCGTTTTTCATCCCTGATCTGGTTGCGCTCGGCACGGGCCCGGGCGATGGCGACTTCGGCCGCGGCCAGTACGGGATGACCGCTGCCGATGTCCCTGTCCGCCGCGCGCGACTCCTCCTCGAGACACGGTAATTCCGTCTGGCCGGTGAGCATCTGATAGCGCTGCAACAGCGACTGATGATGGGAGTTGGCGGCGGTTAGCTCCAGCTCCCGCGCCAGGGTTTCCTTCTGGGCCAGGATCAGGTCGGTGCGGGCCAGTTCGCCGGCCTGCAGGCGATGTTCCACGTCCGTCTGCAGACTACGGGCGCTGGCGACCGCCTGCTGTGCCAGTTGCCATTCCGCCTCGGCGATACGCAGTGACCAGAGCCATTCCCGCACTGTGCCAGCTACCCGCCAGCGCAGCATCCATTCCTGGGCGGCCGCCTCTTCCTCCGTGGCGGTGGCCACCAGACGGCGATTGGCACGTTGGCCCGGCAGCCATACCGGCATCGCAAGGCCGCCTTCCCAGTACCGGTAGCCGGCATTGGTATCGATGGCATCGGTTTCATGGCGCAGAGTCAGGGCCGGATCAGCCGCGAACAGGCTGCTGGACTGGCGCTGCAGGGCCCGACCTTCGGCCCGGATAGCACCGGCGAGGCTTTGATCCGGATCGCGCGCGACGCTGGCGTCGATGATGTCGCGCAGGGAAGGTTCGGCCCGGACGACGAAGGGAACCAGCGCCGTCAGCAGCAGGAGAGTCAGAGGAGTGAGCTTCATGGCGGTTAACTTCAGGGGGGATTCCGATGGCGAAATAGCCAGTGAAATAATAGGAACTTCAGCTGAATTCAAACTGAAGCACTGTTATCCCGACAAAATGGGACCGCAGTGCTTGCGAACGGAACAGGCCCGAATAGGAGCCACCATCGTCAACCAGTCCGTGCGACCCGGACAGGAAGGTGGTCACGCCCCAGTCCCGCTCCGGCGGCTGCCACACCAGTGTGGCACCGGGGGTATAGTCCGGTAACGCAATCGTGGGATTGTTGACGAACGCGCTGTTGAGAAACTGCTCGGTCTCACTGTTAGCCACCTCGCTGGTATCCAGAAAACCGGCAGCATCGATCAGCCCGGTGCTGAACTGCAGACCAGCGGCGGTGGGCACCGTCATGAACAGTTCAGAGCGTTGCACCCGGCCGCGTCCGTCGCCATCGAGCGCACTGCCGCTGTCACCGTTCGCCTCCGGCACGGCCACACTCACACTGCTGGCGCCCGGGGTGGTGCTGCCTTCAAGATGCAGGTGCACATGCACGCCGCGGAAGGTGCGCGACAGCAGGACGTCGAACGACGCCGTGGCATCTTTACGCACCGCATCATCCCACGGCACCAGCCCGATGAACGTCAAGCCAGTATCTACCTCCAGGTCACCGAACCACGCCGGACGCTCCCAGGCGGCGGCCGGATCAAACCACAATAACGCTCCGCATAAGGCACCGGCAGTGCGCCAGCCGCGATGGCCTGCTTGACCGCGCGGTCGTTTCGGTGGACATTCCAAGAACAGGTTTGTACGGCGTTGTGCTACGCGTCGCTGCACGGAAGCCTCTCTACATCGTCTATATCGGAAAATACAGCGGGAAAACGGCCTTACGCCTGCACAAATCGGTGGCATTCGCAATGCGCCCCGCAGAACGGATCATCTGCGGAATCTGTTGCTGCGACATTGCAGGACGGCTGCGAGATGTAACAGTGTGTAACCGTGCTGATATCCGGCCCGGTACCGACGATGAGAGGCGACGATGAGCGAACCCAGTATCCTGGTTGTTGACGACGACCCCGGTCTGCGCGACCTGTTACAGCGTTATTTACGTGCGCAGGACTTCTCGGTTGCGGCGGTGGCCGACGGTGAATCGATGCAGGCGCACCTGGCACGGCATGGCGTCGATCTGATCATCCTGGACGTCATGTTGCCCGGGGAGGACGGCCTGACGCTGGCGCGGCGGCTGTGCAACAGTGACGAGATCCCGGTCATCATGTTATCGGCACGGGGCGAGGACATGGACCGGATCATCGGCATCGAGGTAGGCGCCGACGACTATCTGGCCAAGCCGTTCAATCCACGCGAGCTCCTGGCCCGTATCCGTGCGGTACTGCGCCGGCGCGCACAACGCTCGCCATCGACGCCGGCCGCCCCACCTGCCTACCGCTTCGGCTCCTTCGAGCTGGATGCCGCCGCACACCGGCTGACCTGCGACGGCGAGGAGATCCGCCTCACCAATGCCGACTTCAAGCTGCTGCACGCGTTCGTGACGCATCCCAACAAGGTGCTCAGCCGCGACGCGCTGATGGACATCCTCAAGGGTTATGAGCGGTCACCGTTCGACCGCAGCATCGACGTACGGGTGACGCGCCTGCGTCGCAAGATCGAAACGGACCCGGCCGATCCGGCCTATATCTGCACCATCTGGGGCGAGGGCTACCTGTTCTCCCCCGAAGGTCGTTCCCGCTGAGGCCGCGCGTGGCCCGCCGTCCCACCACGCTGTTCGCCCGCACGGCGATCACCATCGCCATCGTCATGATCGTCTTCGAGCTGTTTGCGTTCCTGTTGACGGCCTACTATGTGATGATCCCCGTGGCGAAGCGTTCGGCCGACGACCTGGCGGCCTTCATCGTCACAGCGGTGGAGGCCTGGGAGGCACTCCCACCCGCCGCGCGGCCCGCACTGGAATACGACCTGGAAGCGCGTCAGGGCCTGGTGATGCATGCGGACATGGCACCGCTGGAACACGTGCGCGTCTACCTCCCCTATGTCTATTTCCTGCGTAACTCGCTGCTGCACCGGCTGCAGACGGATATCCGCTTCGACCGCGGCCGTGACCAGGATGGCGAGACCTGGTACTGGTTCGACATACCACGCCCACAGGCGACGCTGCGGCTCGGCTTTCCCGCGTCCCGCATCGACATCCATATCCCCTCGGCGCTGATTTCTATCCTGATCAGCAGCGCTCTGCTCACCGGCATTACCACCGTCCTGTTGGTACGGCGGCTGACCCGCCCGCTCGCCCGGCTCGCGAGCGCCGCCGAGCAGCTGGGTGCCGGCGACATGCCCGGTCCCGTGCCGGAGACCGGCCCGGGCGAGCTCGCGACCCTGGCGCGCACCTTCAACGACATGGCCGCACAGATCCAGCAGCTGCTGTCCAACCGCACCGTACTGCTCGCCGGCATCGCCCACGACCTGCGTACACCCATTGCGCGCATCCGCCTGGCCGTCGAGATGCTGGACGACGGAGCCGGGCAGACCGACACGGCGCTCATCGAGCAGATCACCGCCGACCTCGAGGACATGAATCGGTTGATCGGCGAATCACTCGCCTTCAGCCGCGGCCTGCATCTCGACGATGGCAGCGAGCTCGCAGTCAACGACCTGCTGGAGAAACTGGTCGCCGACATGGACCCGACCGGTGAATGGATCCGCTTCGAACCGGCCGATCCACCTTGCCGCTGCCATGCCTCGACGCTGGTACTGCGCCGCATCGTCCAGAACCTGCTGTGCAATGCCCTGCGCTACGGCGGTGGTAAACCGATACGGGTGTGTTGTGGCCCCACGCCCGAGGGTACGCTGATCCGTGTCATCGATCAGGGACCCGGCATACCGGCGGAGGAACTCGAGCTGGTGTTCCAGCCGTTTTACCGCCTGGACAAGTCCCGCAACAGCCGCACCGGTGGCAGCGGTCTCGGCCTCGCGATCGCGCGCCAGCTGGCGGATCGGCATCGCTGGGCACTCGACCTGCATTCCACCCTGGGACAAGGTACGGAGGCGCGTCTGCGCATCGGTACCGCAACACCTACCGCCGTTTCCAGTACGTAGCACTCTGCATACAACTGGTAACAGACACCGCCCTGAATCCTTCGTTAGCCTGACACACGAATGGCCGGCCGTGCTGCCCGTGGCGGCGCGAGCTGCGGCACGACACCGGCGCGGCCTCGGCGTCTTCGACTCAAGACAAAACTGCAGAAAAGGGGGGTGTATCGACATGAACAGAACGACATTGGCAGGCGCCATCGCGCTGTGCGTCATGGTCTGTAAGCCGGCCGTGGGTGCAGGGGATCCCAGTGCCGGCAAAGAGAAGTCGTTCAACTGTGAGGCCTGCCACAGTGCCGCCAATCTGGCCATGAATCCGACCTGGCCGCGGCTGGATGGCCAGAACGTTGATTACCTGGTCAGGCAGATGCAGGATTTCCAGGCCGGGAAGCGTCTCAATGGCGTCATGCAACAGATGCTGGCGAGCCTCAGTGAGGCCGATATCATGGACGTCTCTGCCTATTACGCCAGCCTGCCGCTGCCGCCGCCGGGCGAGGCCGACCCCAAGTTGGCCGCACAGGGGAAGAAACTCTACACCCAGGGGACTTCCGCTGTCGCGAGCTGCGCGAGTTGTCATGGTGCGAACGGCCACAGCGAGGCCGCTGGTGGATTCTCCATTCTCGCCGGTCAGCAGTCACGCTACGTCTTCAATCAGCTGCTCGCCTATAAGTACGGCGACCGCAGCAACGATTCCGGGTCGGTCATGCGCGACATCGCCGCGAAGCTCGACGATGCAGAGATGGAGGCCGTGGCGGCCTATGTCGCAAGCCTGAAATGAGAACGGCACAGCCGGTGCAACGACGATTGCCGTTGCACCGGCTGTGCCGCAGGGGTGCGGATGTGCGTCGTTCCCCGCCCAGCCGATACCGACCATCGATTATTGATCATTCGGCCTGGCCGGCTGTCACCGGTCTGTTTCGGCCGTATCTTCCGGGCGTCCGCTGATGCGTTTACGGCCTGTGACCATGGCCGAGATCAGCCCACCGCCTTCACGCAGTTCCGCCAGTACCACGCCGATGACGTGCAGTGGTACCGTCAGCACCAGCATATAAAACGTAATTTCATGGATCGCGACGAAAGACTCGCGGAAATGACGCATATCGGCATAGGCAATGGCATCGACCAGGGTGCGGTCACCCGGAACGAGCTGTGCGGGATCCACCCCTGGCGCCACCACCCAGTGAGCGATCCAGCCGCCCAGCGGCGGATAGTAGATCTCCGTCCCCGCCAGGATCATGCCGGTGAAACCCTGTACGAGCAGCAACGCCAGCAACAGGCTTATTATCAACCGACCTGCCGGATTGTGTCCCATGTACGGCCTCGAGGTGCCGCACTGCAGGGCCTGCAGATAACGGCCGAACCGTGCCCAGAAGGCGGGACCTGCCGGGAGCAGATCACGCCAGCTGGCATGCGGACTGTCGCCGCAGGCCCACACCAGCCGCATCAACAGGTTCACAGCGAATACATAGCCGATCCAGACATGCAACGTCTTGAGCAGCAGTTTCCCGTCCGTGGAGAGACCCAGTATCTTGCTGTTGAGCAGTGCCAGTCCGATGCCGGCCAGACACAACACGGTCAGCAGGTTGACCCAGTGAAAGACCCGCACCACGCGATCCCACACCCGGTACTCGTGGCACTCGAAGGTGTTCATGCCATGGATCGTCCCGTGATCCGTGTCCAGCAGGATGATATTACCCCCATCCAGCGCCTCCCCTGTCGGGTGTGACGAGGGAGGGCCGGGTGGACAGAAGCAGGTATCGGGTATGGTGCACCGCCGGCATCAATGCACATGTCCCTCGGGTGCCTTGCCGGCAAACTGCGGGAAACGGTCGGTCACGAACTGGCTGTGGCAGGTCTGACAGCTATCGACCATTTTTCCGTAGTAGAAGCGCTGCAGCTCGAAGTCCTTCTGCTCGGCCGCATGGGCAAGCTTCTTGGCCGTCACGTGGAATTCGCCATCGAGTGCCAGAAACTCCTTCGACGCCGCCGCCATCAGGTCCTTCTTGTCCTGCTCGGTCAGCTGCTGGGTCAGGATGAAACTGTCATGCACCTGCATGGCCATGTTCTCCACGATGGAGCTGTCGCCGGCCACGAGGCCGTTCATGATATGTTCCATGGCCTGACGGATGGAGAGCATCTCGTCGCGCAGCAGTTCGTGCAGGCGCGGTGTGAGCTTGGGCCCGATCGGCTCCTGTGCAGGTACTGCGGCTGGCAGCAGGGATCCCGTCAGCAAGGCCGCCATGAGGGTGCTGGTACGGAATCGCTTCTGGAACAGGTGTCTGATCGAAATGTATTTCATCGGATTTCCTCGCTTCTTGATGTCATTGCTTCAATGGAAAATCAGCCAGCCGCCGTGTCCTAATCGAGCCTGACCTTGATGGACAGTGCGCCGCGCAGATCACCGAGCTTGTAGTCCATGGCGCGGTCGTGCGGGTAGAGGGTCTGGATACGTGCGGCGACATCGGGGGCGACCTCGGTTGCCGAGCCATGGCAACTCAGGCACAGGCCTTCGACCGGGATCGCCTTCATGAAGCGCGCATAGCGCACGCCGCCCTCCTCGACCACCTCGTAGCGCGCGACCTCCTTCTCACCGTCGCCCAGACGTTTGCTGAAATCCTGCAACACCTGGTGTTCATAGGCGTCCGGCATGTCGAGCGGGTTACGCGTCCGGTCCGTCACACGACGGATAGACCAGCCGCTGGCACGGGCCGCATCGCTGCCGATGCGCGCCGCCTCGTCACTGCAGACCGCGAGGGCATCGACTGGGCCGCCCGCCTGCATCTGCTGCTGCAGCATCGCCTTGAGCTGGCCGGCATAGCCTTTGGCCACGGCCTTGACTTCGTCGATTGGTGGCGCACCGGACTCCTGAGGCGCCTTGCCCGCCCACAGGGTCATGGTGCCCGCGGCGGCCAAGAGGCCGATCACGATTGGCTGTATTCGCATGTCTCGTCTCCTTCGTTGGACAAAGCCCGCCGCCTTGCGGCGGCGGGCAGCGGATCAGTCATAGGACACTGGGTAATTGCGTGTGATGTGCCAGTCCATCATGCCCGTCGCCATGTACGCCGTGCGATAGCCGGCGTCGGCCAGCGTCTTGGCCGGCTGCAGGCCCTGCGAGCCGAACATGTCGATGACGACAATCTCCTTGTCCTTCGGCAGCTGATCCATCTTCTGTGCCAGTTCCTCGGGACGGATGTGCAGACTGTTCGGGATATGACCCATGATGCGGTAGGCAATATCACTCTGCAGGTCGAGGAAGAGTTTATTACTGTCCTTGGCCTGCCAGGCAGCATAGACTTCGGGTGTGTCATAGAACTTCACGCCGCTTTCGCGCGCATCACTCTCACCCCGGCGCATAGCAGTACTGTTCTCGAAGGTACGCAGATACTTTACGATCGCCCACATCTGCTGCTCGGTGAGCTTGTCGGCGAAGGTCGGCATGACGATGGGCGAACCAGGCTTCTGCGGCGGCCCAAAGCGTACGATCTCGAAGTGCTCGTGGTCACTGTGCAGTGACAGGTAGGACTGCATGGTGATCGGCGGGAAACGTCCCTGGCCGTCGATGCCGTGACAGGAGGCGCAGACACCCTCAAACAGCTTCTTGCCGTCGCCGGGCGCGGCACCGCTGATGCGCTTGACACTGCTGGCGATGAAGAAGTCACCCTTGTCCTCCGGCGGGATGGTGTCCGGCGGCGCGATCTGCTCGTGGAAATCGTTGACCGCGTATTCGACCAGCGCGAAGTCCGGGGTCTTCTTGATGTCTACCTTATAGAGCTGCACGTGCTCCTTGAGGTACTTTTCCATATCCGAGCGGGTCAGATTCATCTTGCGGATCGCGGCGATCTGCTCGGGTCGCAGTACGCGCCAGATTCGATCCATGTAGACCGTCTCGTAGTTCGCCGAGCTCGACGCCTTGATGATGTCCGGGTTGGGATCATACATACGCCGCAGCGGCCGGAAATACAGTGCCAGGCGGAATATCTGACTCATCTCGAAGGAATCACGATCCTCGGCCAGTAATAGCGCCGTCCCCAGCGTCAGGCTCTGCATGGGGCTGAGTGCCTCCTCCGGACTCACCGCCTTGTATTCATCGTCACTCTTGGCCTGCAGCGATGCACCGCCATCCTTCAGCAGCTTGGCGGTATTCTGGGCGGCCATGAAATCGGGATTCAGCGAACCGCTGCCGCCCTTCGGGATCTTCATGCCGGAACTGATCATGAAGCCCATGAGATCCCCCTTGCTGTAGTGCTCGCTCTTGACCTTTGCAACCAGCTCCGGCCCCATCAGTGCCTCGATCTTTGCGCGCGTGGCGTTGATGGCGGCATCACCTGCCTTGGCATCGACCTGTCCGGCCAAGGTATCCCACAATGCCGCGGCCGCAGCCTGATTCTTGACCTGGGCGGGATCATCCTTCAGCGCATTCATGACACCCAGCGCCAACTGGGTATGCGGACTCAGGGCATCGGTGTAGTTCGTATCCCAGCCGACATCGGAGCTGGCTGGTGCAAATTGCGGGCCCATGCAGCCGGCACTGGTCAGTGCAATCGCCACACCGAGGGCTGCAGGAAGCAGTTTCTTGGAAAACCGGGAAACAGTGTTTACGGACATGGATGCATACTCCTCTCTACTCACTGGTTATAAACGGATGACCTGCTGGGTTCGGACACGCCTTCAATGCCGATGGGTGAATTGCAATGTGATTCAGGTTGGTCTCTAAGCTGACATCGATCGGCGGGCCGACGGAGGCCGTCATGCTGTTTCCGAAACCATGGATGATGGACAGCGTGAGCTGTCGACAACCGGGTGACACAAAATTCCGTACCGAACGACAGGTTGCGCCCGACGATGGTGGTGACGCCGACATAGCTGATTGATATCCTCCGGACCGAACAACGAATCGCCGGAGTCGTAACCGGGCAGCAAGGCCATGCGGTCGTTTACCACTGACTGCCACGACACCTCCGTACAACATCCCGATCCGATCGCTACGGGCCATGTATTTCTCATCGTTGCCCTCCGGACTGACTTGCGCTCGTGAGTAATTCCAGGTGGCCAGTCGAAAAAGGTCCGATCCGTATCCCTAAACGGAATAGCGGATCGGACAGCCTTCACCCTACCTACCCTGAAACTCCCCCCTTGCTACAGTTCAGTACGCTATCCCGCAGGTGTTTCGCGGATATTGCTGAATGCGGGCAAGTTGTAACAGGGTGTTACCTGACGACGGGCGGTATGAACAAGCGAGGAGAAATGTGACTTGATGCCGGTGGTGTCCGGCGCGGTAAAGGAGAGGCCGATCGTACGGTGCGATCAGAGGCCGAAGCGGCTCGTGCTGGGGATCTCGTACTCTGCGGTGGTGAATTCGTAATTCAGCGCCCGCGAGGGTTGCTGCAGAAAGTAACCTTGTACATGGGTGACGCCGCAACGCCACAGGCGCGATACGCTCTCGGCATCCTGCACGAAGCCGGCGATGGTCTTTGCGCCCGCTGTTTCCGCAGCGCCAATCATCGCGCCGATGGCCTCGATCGTGGCCTCCGGGTGGGCGTTGCCGGCCGTGAGCGACCGGTCCAGCTTGATGAAGTCCATGGTGACCTGATGGAAGATACCGGTCTCGAGACAGGCGGTACCCGCATGATCCAATGCGATGCGGCATCCGATCGCGCGGATCGCGCTCAACGCGGCGGCCATGTCCGCCCGCAACGGTGTAATATCCCGACAGGATATCTCCAGCACCAGCGCACCCGCAGGGATCCCGGCGGCAGACAGCGTCGCGCGCAGCCAGGCTGGAAACTCCGGATCCACCACCGATCCCCGGGACAGATTGACGAACAGCGTGAGCATCTTACCGTGATGTCGCTCTTCGCGGATCACCTCGACCGCATGGCCGATCACCCGGCGGTCGATCGGCACCATCAGGCCGGAACGTTCCGCCGCCGGGATGAAATGCGCCGGCAGGTACTCGCCATCCCCCCCGTGCAGACGCAGCAACACTTCATAGCTGTCGCTGGATACACCACACAGTGCGACGATCGGCTGGTAGACCACGGAAAACAGCCCTTTGTGGGTCAGGGCAGCGTTGATACGTTCGGCCCACAACGCCTGCTCCCGATCCTCGGACAGCGCCGCAAGCGTGGCCGTCGTCTGCAGTACGATCTGAAAACCGCATGAGGTCCCCGGGAAGCGGGTGATATCCAGACTGATTGCGTCGCCCCGGCGGAGGCACAGCTCGAGTCGCCGCGTCGCACCGGCGTCGTCCAGCCGTCCGAGCGCAGCGATGAACGCGGTCCCGGACTCGGCATCGAGCAGCCGCGTGAAGGGCAAGCCCTGGATATCCTCAAAATTCGTGGCCCCAACCAGTGCCAGGTATGCGTCGTTCGCATAGCGATGGCCGACATCGTCGATGAGCGCACCGACGATCGCAAACGGTACCGGGTCGGCATCGAAGGCGCGATGACTGCAGCGCAGCAGCTGCTCAAAGTGCGTCCGGCAATCGCGTAATTGTGCCTGCAGCGCGGCGTGCTGAGTGATGTGCTGGCGTTCACGGTCGAGCACCACACCGAGGTCATCGATAGCCTGGGCGTCCAGGGTCGGATAATAACGGCGCGCCAGGGCACGCCGCTGTCCGACCGTACCCACCACCACCAGCGGCAGCACTTTGCCGCTGCGTTCGATCAGATCGAAGATGCGTTGCGCCGCGGCATCGTCGACGTCCGCGACCCAGGTCTGTCCACGCCACGCCGGCCCGTCGGCCACACTCTCGGCAAAGGCATGTTGGTCGAGCGGGACGAGGTCGAGGGCCAGACCTTCGTTGTGCAGGATGCGCTGGATCTTGGGGAGATCACCGGCCGCGTCGATGACGACCAGCTGCAGTCGCACAGGGTGGGGTGCCGGTGCGGTGGGCCTGCGGGACGACCGGCGAGGCCTGTCCTGATGTCGGGCGGCCCCGGCCGCCGTAGCGACGCCGGCGGCCTTGAGCCAGCGCCGCAGGGTCGCGATGGGGATACCCAGAGAGGTCGCCACCTCGGTCGGTCCCCGCCCCGTCGCCACCGCGGCCAGGGCCGCCCGCTTCTCTGCCTCGGTATAACGACGACGTGCCACGTCCGACGGCCCCCTGCTGTATGCACCTTGTGACAGCCCTGTAGCGACCGCGGCCGGTACGATTTGAGCAACCGCCTGAATTGATCAGATTTCCGATCCCGTTTCCTCTGCGCACAGCGCGGCCCGCTCGGCGGGCTCCAGCCGCTCCAGATCGGCAGGCCGATCGAGATCCCACAGGGTCGGCAGCTCCGTGGCCTCCCAGCCCAGATCTGCCAGTCGCCGGCGGGTCTGGGTCAGTACCTGCGGGCCGCCCCAGTCGATGCCGGTGAACAGCGTCGCTGCCGGGCGCCGCAGACCGACCAGGACATAGCCACCGTCCTCAGCCGGACCCAGTACCGCCGGGCGACCCGCCGCGAGCGCATCGCAGGCGTGCGCGAGGCAGGCGCAGTCCAGCGCGGGGCAGTCGGTGCCGATCAGGAGCGCGAACTCGGCCGTGGTCAGGGCCGTTGCCAGGGCTGCGTGCATGCGCTCGCCGAGGTCGCGTCCCCGTTGCGCGATCAGCGGGACACCGGCGCCGGCGAGCGACTGGAACAGGGGGTGCTGGCCGTCGGGCGCGACGTGCAGTTCGAGCGGCGCGAGTCCGCAGGCACTCACCCGCGCGATGGTGCGCCGCACCAGCCGCGTATGCAGCCGTGCCGCGCCGGCGGCGCCCAGTGCCGGGATGAGGCGTGTCTTCACCGCCCCGGCAACCGGCGCCTTGGCGAACACCAGGATGCGGGCGCTGGGATGACGCATCGTTCAGCCCTGACGGTAGCGCGCCGCCAGGCGCTCGGCCGGCACGCCACGCCAGTAGTCGAAGCGCAGCCGCCACATCAGCAGGATGGTACGCAGCACGCCGTGTTGTTCCCAGCGGCGGCTGGACGTCAGCAGGCGCACGCGCAGACAGGCCGGTGGGCCGGAGCGCCTGAGCGCGCGGCTCAAGGCGATGTCCTCCATCAGTGGGATGTCGGGAAAGCCACCCACGCGTTCGAACAACTCGCGTCGCACGAACAGGCCCTGATCGCCGGTGGCGATGCCGGTGAGGCGCGAGCGCAGGTTCATCAGCGCCTCCACCGCGCGCAGCAGCGGTTGCGGCCCCGACAGGCGCACATCGAAGCGGCCCCAGGCACGCTGCGTCAGCGCCTCCAGCAGGGTCGCAGCGGCGCCGGCAGGGACCAGGGTGTCGGCATGCAGAAACCAGAGGGCCTCGCCGTGTGCGGCCTGCGCGCCGCGGTTCATCTGCCGCGCGCGCCCGGGCGGCGCCTGCAACACGCGGTCGCACAGCCCGGTGGCGCGCGCCGCGGTCAGGTCGGTACTGCCGCCGTCCACGACCAGCACCTCGTGACCGCGCGCGCGCAGCGGTTGCAACGGGAGCAGCGTGGCCGCGATCCGGTCGGCCTCGTTCAGCGTGGGGATGACGACGGAGATGCGCATGAACCTGAGAACCCCCTTTCAGCCACGGCTAGCGCATGACTCCAAAAACCGCAACTGCCACGGAAGCGTACGGAAAAATCTTGATGGCCACGGAAACACACGGAAGTACACGGAAAAAATCCATTGTTGAAAACGCAATGAAGCCGTCTGCAGGGTCCCCTCAGCGGACCGGTAGGGTGCGTCGAGGCGCAGCCTGACGCACCAGGTTTCACACCCCGGTGCGTCGCTGCCGCCGACGCACCCTACACGCCCGGTCCCTCACAGGCACGGGGTATGCCGAAAATCCGCCACAAGAACGCACCGATAGGCGCGGAAGAGGCCGACATAACGGGTTTTACATTCCGTGTACTTCCGTGTGTTTCCGTGGCCAAAAAAGGTTTTGTCTGTGTTGGTCCGTGGATTCCGTGGCCAAAAAAGGTTTTCCCCATGCCGTTCCGCAGATCCCGGGCCATGATTGTATAATGTCCACCCGCGGTACCGCCGCGGCCCCGAAGCCACCTGCGCACCGCGCGAACCCTATGCGACTGCCCTGGAACGAGATCGATTCCGTCCTGCTCGACATGGACGGGACACTGCTGGACCTGCACTTCGACAACCACTTCTGGCGCGAGCACGTGCCGCTGCGCTATGCCGAGCGCCACGGGCTGGCGCTCGAGTCGGCCAAGGAGACGCTCTACCCCAAATTCCACTCCGTCGAGGGGCGCATGGAATGGTATTGCGTGGATCACTGGAGCCGTGAGCTGGATCTCGACATCGCCGGACTCAAGCGTGAGGTCGACCATCTGATCGCCGTGCATCCGCACGTCATCGAATTCCTGGACCGCATCCGTGCCGCCGGCAAGCGCATCGTGCTGGTCACCAACGCGCACCACAAGGCCCTCGAGCTGAAGATGCACCACACCTGCCTCGGCGGGCACTTCGACCGTCTGGTGTGCGCCCACGACTACGGCAAGCCCAAGGAGGAGCCGAGCTTCTGGAACTGGCTGCGCGAGCGCGAGCCCTTCCAGCCGGAACGCGCACTGTTCGTCGACGACAGCCTGCCGGTACTGCGCTCCGCGCATCACTACGGCATCCGCCACCTGCTGTGCGTGCGCCAGCCCGACTCCAAGAGCCCGCCGCGCGACATCGATGAATTCCCGGCGATCACACGCTTCGATGAGATTATGCCGGGGTAGGATTCGGGGGTCGGGATTCGGGGGTCGGGATTCAGGATTCAGGATTCAG
>JAIOJV010000028.1 GCA_019911805.1 Gammaproteobacteria bacterium | reverse complement strand
CCACGGAAGCACACGGAAAAACACGGAAAAATGCGCTTGTAAAAACCCGGGTCGTAGGGTGCGTCGAGGCGTAGCCTGACGCACCGAAATTCCGCGCCACGGTGCGTCGCTGGCGCCGACGCACCCTACACCCTCTGATGAGACTGCACGCGGCCCCCAGGCTGCGACTGTACTTTATGGAGAGGAAACCATTTCTTTATTGCTAGCTGGTTATGATGATACAGCGGCTGAAAGTTCTTCTGCGCAGGTGGCGGCTGGTCATGGCGACACACGGTCACCGAACAGACGGTTTTTACAATACCCTTTTCCGTGTTTTTCCGTGTGCTTCCGTGGCCATAAAGGGTTTTTCTTTTACGCCTCCCGCCTCACGCCTCACCCCTCACTCCTCACGCGATTCGGGTACAATCGCGGCACTGTCCGCAGCCTGAGGGGGACCTGCAATGCCGGCGACACCAGATCAGCGCCATCATGACCGCATCATCGCCGGCTGGCTGTTGGCGTGCTGCCTGTTGGTATTCGCCATGATCGTGCTCGGCGGCGTCACCCGCCTGACCGGTTCCGGGCTGTCCATGGTCGAGTGGGATCCCATCTTCGGCATCGTGCCACCGCTCAACGACGCGGCGTGGGAGGAGGTCTTTGCACAGTACCAGGCCTCGCCCGAATACCAGAAGATCAACATGCACATGGACGTGCACGACTTCAAATCCATCTATTGGTTCGAGTTCGCCCATCGCCTGCTCGGTCGCGCCATCGGCACGGTGTTTCTGCTGCCGTTCCTCTATTTTCTCTGGCGCGGCTGGGTGCGGCGCCCGCTGGTCCCGAAGCTGATCGCCATGTTCGTGCTGGGCGGACTGCAAGGCGCCCTGGGCTGGTACATGGTCACCAGCGGCCTGGTCGACAATCCACACGTCAGCCAGTACCGGCTGACCGCGCATCTGCTGGCGGCGTTTCTGATCTACGGCTTCATCTTGTGGGTGGCGCTGGACCTGCTGCAGCCACGGGCCACGCCCGACCTGGCGGCGGCAGACGCCCGCCGCCGGGGGCCGTACGCAGGCGTCATCGCGTTCCTGGCGCTGATCACCCTGACCATCGGCTCCGGCGGGCTGGTCGCGGGGCTGAAGGCGGGACATGCCTACAACACCTTCCCGCTGATGGACGGGCACCTCGTCCCCGAGGCGATGTTCCTGCTCGAACCGCGCTGGCACAACTTCTTCGAGAACATCGCGACCGTGCAGTTCGATCACCGCCTGCTGGCGACGGTCGTGCTCGCGGCCGCGCTGCTGCTCTGGTTCAGGTCACTGCGCCTGCCGCCGCGGCTGCGCCGCCGTGCCCATCTGCTGCTCGCCATGGTCGGCGTACAGATCACGCTGGGCATCTCGACCCTGCTGCTGCACGTCCCGGTGGCGATCGCCAGCGCCCATCAGGCCGGCGCGCTGGTCCTGCTCACCTTGACCTTGTATCTGCTGCATGGGGTGAGGGGTGAGGCGTGAGGCGTGAGGCGTAAAACCTAAACCCTTTTTAGCCACGGAAGCACACGGAAAAACACGGAAAGAATACCCCGTTAAAACCCCCACGCGGCCACATGCCGAGGTACGGCAAGCTGTGGCCATGCTGACCGCGCCACGGTGCGTCGCTGGCGCCGACGCACCCTACACCCTCGGATGAGACTGTACGAGGTTCCCAGGCTGCGGCTGCACTTTATGGAGAGGTAAATGCTTCTTTAGTGACAGCTAGTTATGGTGCTACAGCGACTGTAACTTCTTCTGTGCAGGTGACGGTTGGTCATGGCGACACACGGTCGCCGAATAGACGGTTTTTACAATAACCTTTTCCGTGTTTTTCCGTGGCCAATGGGGTTTTGCCTTTAGTCTGTTCCCGGCCCATGCAGCCGCCACCTTTTACCACCCAGTGATCGCTCGGTTTGAGCACTGGGCTTTTACATTATTATTTTTCCGTGTTGTTCCGTGTGCTTCCGTGGCTAAAAAGGGTTTAGGTTTTACGCCTCACGCCTCACGCCTAACTCCTCACACCAAAAAAAACCCGAGCCGTTTGCACGGCCCGGGTTCTCCAGGGGACTGCGGTCCTGGATTTCTACTTCAGGCTGCTGAAATAGGCTGCCAGGTTGTTGATGTCGTCATCGGACAGCGGCTTGGCCATCGGTGACATCATCGGGTCGCTGCGGGTACCGTCACGGAAGGCCTTCATCTGCTTGACCAGATAGGCATCCTTCTGTCCCGCCAGGTTCGGCCACAGGGGGTTGTTGCTGACGCCGGCGGCGCCGTGGCAGCCCGCGCAGGTGCCGGCCTTGGCCTTACCCGCCGCGGCATCACCCGCCGCCAGGACTGCACCGCTGGTCGCCACCGCAACACCTACCACCACCGCAGAAAGCAATTTCTTCATACCGAGATCTCCACTGTCGAAAGGTACTTGTCTACCCCCCGGCCGGTGTGCGCGCACGGGGCACTTGAAAGCTGGCGCTATTCTGACAAAGCGCGGGCGTCGGGTAAATGAATACCTGTCCACCCCCGGGGGCGCCTTGATCTTCCTCAATCGCGTCACACCCCCCTGGGCCCCCGGCCTGTCCCTCCTGCCCGGCGGACCACCGCCAGCTGCCCTATAGGACCTGGGAAAATCCCCATGGTTTCATTACGTTGATTTACCCACGCCAAAATTTTCTGATATCCGTGCGGGTTGTGTAGAATCAAACCCAGCCGTTGCGGTCGCGCTGGGGGGAAGCCGGCGGCCGCACGCGACAAGAATGAGTGCCTCACGGAAGGGGATATGCACCTCGATGCCGCAATTCGACCAGCAAGATAACCGGGCCGACACCGCGTCGGCGCGCCGCGCGCCCACGCCTATCCGGAGAAACCACCGATGATTCACAGCGTCGAACGCCTGGTGCAGGACTCGCTCGAGCTGACCTCGCTGCCGGAGGTGGTGGTATGCGCCATCGATCTCATCAATGACCCCGACAGCTCGGCGGCCGCCATCGGTCAGGTCATCGGCAAGGATCCGGCGCTGACGGCGCGACTGCTACAGATCGTCAACAGCCCCTTCTACGGATTTCCCTCACGCATCGATACGGTGTCGCGCGCCATCGCCGTCGTCGGTACGCTGGAACTGCTGGATCTGATCCTGGCGACCAGCGTCACCAAGGCATTCAAGGGAATCCCGCCCGAGCTGGTGTCCATGGACGCCTTCTGGGACCACAGCCTCTACACCGGCGTGGTCGCGCGCGTGCTGGCGGGCCGGCAACGCGCACCCAATGCCGAGCGCTACCTGATCGCCGGCCTGCTCCACGACATCGGTGCACTGGTCATGTATCAGCAGATCCCGGAGATCGCCGCGAACATGGTGCGCCGGGCGCGCGCGGAGCTGACGCCGCTGCACGTCCTGGAGCGCGATGCACTCGGTTTCGACCACG
Organism: Gammaproteobacteria bacterium; assembly: GCA_019911805.1. Lineage (NCBI taxonomy): Bacteria > Pseudomonadati > Pseudomonadota > Gammaproteobacteria > Gammaproteobacteria bacterium. The sequence goes on along the minus strand of JAIOJV010000028.1, from coordinate 38,369 downwards.
GTGAGGTCGGGGCGGCCTTGCTGCGCGCCTGGCGGTTGCCGGATACGCTGATCGAGGCCGCCCAGGCGCATCACGCACCCTTGCAGGCGAATGCGCATGCCCCCCGGTTCGAGACCGTGATCGTCCATCTGGCCGATGTGATTGCCTGCGCGGTGCACGAGCCCGCACTGGAGATCGGTCGGGTGCCGCCCATGGAATCCCAGGCCTGGGACCTGCTCGGCCTCCCGGTGCACAGCCTGGAGGGCATCATCGCCGAGTCCGACGCCCAGTTCGCCGCGGCGCGCCAGGCCATCCTGCCCCATTCCAGCGCCGCCTGAGGCACGCACCGGCGCGACTCACCAGAAGGCGTACAGAACGCCCTCCTCGAGCTTGTGCTCGAACTGGTTCAGTGGCCGGTTACCGACCGCGACACACTCGCCGGTGGTGACGTCGAAGCTCCAGTGATGCTTGGGACAGGTCAGGCGCGTACCGTCCAGCGCCAGGTGCGGGATATCGGTCACCTGATGCGGGCAGCGGCTGTCGTAGACGCGCAGCATGTCACCGTCGCGATAGATGTACAGATGGCGGCCGTCGCAGTCACGGTAGCTGATCTCGCCATCCGCCAGTTCATCCAGGGGCCCGACGCTGTGCCACTGCGCCGCGGCGAACAGGTTCTCCGGCCGGAACTCGGGGATGTCCATGTCCAGCAGGATGTCCACCGCCCAGATGATCTTGGCCAGCCCCAGGGTCGGGAAGGCCATGAGCAGTGCATCGATCACCTCGTTGGCGCTGGCGCCGTTGCGCAGGGCGCGAGTCAGGTACTGGCGGAAGCCGCCCTCGGTCTGGCTATCGACCTTGGTGATCACCGAGATCAGGTCGCGCGTGCGGGTATCAAGGTGCTTGCCGGCCTCTTTGAGGAATTTGAAGTAGGGCTTGATGGCATCGGGCCGGGCGGCGACCAGGTAATCCATCGCGTCACTCATGGGATTCTCCAACATAAAGAAATATCAAGACGCCCATGCTACCGATAGTCACACCGGGCTCCAAGCTGACGAAACCTGTAGTTTATTGACTGCTTTGACGGCCAGGGCACTGCCCCGCACCGGGCGAACGGACTCTGGTACATTATCCAGGTCGTCATTCCGGTATTCACGGCGGTGACGGATCGCGCGGGATAGCCGCGAGCCGGCAGCATCCATAGCACCCTTTGCGGTTGACGCTTTTCTTCCCGAACCGTTCGGCTACACTGCCCGCATGATCTCCTGGACCGACTATGCCAAGTTCTTCATCGGGCTCCTGGCCATCATGAATCCCATCGGTATCGTGCCTGTATTCATCAGCCTCACCCTGCATAAGACCAACCGGCAGCGCAACACCGCTGCATTGCACGCCGCCATCACCGTCGCCGTGGTCCTGGTGGTCTCCCTGCTGATGGGCGAGGGCCTGCTTGGCTTCTTCGGCATCAGCGTGGATTCGTTCCGCGTCGCCGGCGGTATCCTCATCCTGCTCATGGCCATCAGCATGTTGCACGGCGGCATCAGTGCGGAAAAGCAGACCCCCGACGAGGCCCACGAGGCTGAGGAAAAAGAGCACGTCGGTGTCGTGCCCCTGGGCATACCGCTACTGGCCGGGCCGGGCGCCATCAGCACGATCATCATCTATTCTCACCGCGGCCATGGCCTCGGGCACCATGCGGTACTGTTCGGCATCGCGCTCGTGCTCGCCCTGCTGACCTGGCTGGCGCTGCGTGCCGGCCCGCTGATCGCGGATGGTCTGGGGCGTACGGGGCTGAAAATCGTGTCGCGTATCATGGGTCTGCTGCTGGCCGCCATCGGCGTGGAGTTCATCACCAACGGCCTGCGGCAGCTGTTTCCGGGACTGGGCTGACGACATGGATCACGATCACATCATCGGCATCTTCGCCGGCGAGCCGCGGGAACTGCGGCCCGGGCGCGACAGTGCCATCGACAAACATCCGCTGCCGGGGCCGGCGCAGATCACCCCGCTCGGTATCCTCGGTGACCACCAGGCCGACCGCGTCAAACACGGTGGCCCCGAGCGCGCCCTGCTGCACTACTGCGCGCGGCACTATGCCGTGTGGGCCGAGGAGCTGCCGGGCGCGCCCGGGCATCTGCTGCAGCCGCCCGGCTTCGGCGAGAACATCAGTTCACCGCGGCTCGACGAGGAGCAGGTGTGCATCGGCGATATCTATCGCCTGGGCAGCGCACGGGTGCAGGTCGCGCAACCGCGCTCGCCCTGCTGGAAACTGAATGCCCGCTTCGGCGTGGAGGATCTCGCCAAGCGCGTCCAGGACACGCAGCGCTGCGGCTGGCTGTACCGGGTGCTCGCCCCCGGCGAGGCGCTACCCGGCGACACCATCCAGCTGGAAGACCGTCCACACCCCGGGTTCAGCGTGGCACGGGTGATGCGCGCCCTCTACTGCGAACCGCCCGATCCGCAGCTGCTCGTGCGCATCGCCGGCCTGGAGGCGCTCAGCGCCAATTGGCGGGACAAGGCACAGCGCGGCCTGGCGGGCACCCAGGACGATCACCGCCCCCGCCTGCAGGGGAGCGACCCGTCATGAGCCTCGAAGTCCGCGAACACCCGCTGCTGGTGCCGTTCGACGGCGATTTCCGGGTCGCCGAGGCGGCGACGCGACCACCGAAGAAGGCACCGGGCAAGGGCGATCTCAAGGATCGACTGAAACAGCAGGCTGACGCGCTCGATGACTTGCAGCGACGCTTCTACGCCCACCACGGCCGCGCACTGCTGCTCGTCTTCCAGGCCATGGACGCGGCCGGCAAGGACAGCACCATCCGCGCCGTCATGCACGGCGTCGACCCCGCCGGCTGCACTGTGCACGCCTTCAAACGGCCGACCGCACACGAGCAGGCACACGATTTCCTGTGGCGCACGACCCTGCGCCTGCCGCCCAAAGGCATGATCGGTATCTTCAACCGCAGCTATTACGAGGAGGTCCTGACCGTGCGCGTGCAGCCCGAATACCTGGCCGCACAAGGCCTGCCGGCGGCGCAACCCGCGCCGACGTTCTGGGAACGACGGCTGGAGTCCATCCGTGACCACGAGCACCACCTGGCCCGCAACGGCACGGTCATTCTGAAGTTCTGGTTGAACGTCTCGCACGAGGAACAACGCAAACGCCTGCTCAGCCGGCTGCGCGAACCGGACAAGAACTGGAAGTTCTCAGAAGACGATGTCAAGAAGAGCCGGCGCTGGGACGACTACATGGTGGCCTATGAGGCGGCCCTGAATGCCACCTCCCGTCCCTGGGCGCCCTGGTACGCCATACCCGCCGACGACAAGCCCTATATGCGCGTCTGCGTCGCCGACATCATCATCGATACCCTCCGCCAGCTGAACATCGACTATCCGGAACCGGATGCCGCCACCCGGGCACGGTTCGAGGAACTGCGGAAGGAACTCGAAGACGCGGCGGATTGAGCACACGCCACCGATACAGACGCGAACGACCGCAGCATGCGCATCCATTTTCTTCAGCACGTGGCCTTCGAGGGTCTGGCGAGCATCCACGAGTGGATCGGGCGCGGCGGCCACGCGGTGAGTGGCACGCGTCTCTATACAGGCGAGGACCTGCCGCACCCCGACCGGATCGACCTGCTGATCGTCCTGGGTGGCCCCATGGGGGTGTACGACATCGATGCCCATCCCTGGCTGACGGCCGAGAAGTTGTTCCTGCGCCAGGTCATCGATGCGGGGCGGCGGGTGCTGGGGATCTGCCTGGGGGCGCAACTGATCGCGGACGTGCTGGGTGCGCGTGTCTATCGCAACGCACAGCGGGAGATCGGCTGGTTGCCGGTGACACGCACCGCGGCGGCGATACATTCGCCATTGGGCGCGCTGCTACCCGAGCGCTTCGACGCCTTCCACTGGCACGGCGATACCTTCGATCTGCCACCCGGTGCGGTGCACCTGGCGCGGAGCGCGGCCTGCCGGCACCAGGCCTATGCCATCGACGGACGCATCCTCGGCCTGCAGTTTCATCTGGAGACGACACCGGCGAGCGCAAGGGCGCTGATCGAGCATGGCGTGGACGAACTCCGCGACGCCCCGGGTATCCAGACACCCACACAGATGCTCACGCCAACGGCGCGCTTCGCGACACTCAACACCTTGATGGCGACGCTGCTGGACGGCTTCATCGGTGCAGACCATTGACGGTCGGTCAGGGCCCGGACACTTCGTCAAAAATCGCTTCGGCCACGGGCATACAAGGCATCATCCCCCGGCCCCTATCTCCCTGCTCAGCAGTGCCTCGGCCTCGTCCTCGGACTGCACGCCGATGGCGCGCGGCTGGCCGTCGAACAATACGGCCGGCATGATCTTCAGATGCAGACGCCCGGCCGTCTCTTCACCAGCCAGCGTCTCCAGATCCAGGATCTCCAGGGTCATGCCATGGCGCTCACAGACGCGCTGCCAGATCTCCTGCGCCCTATGACAGGACGTGCACCAGGGTGCTATCAGCAACTGTACATGCATACGTCACCTCCCCTCCTTGGCCACCGTTGCACGGCAGGTCGTGCCGCACAGTTGCTCAGACTCGTGCTCAGCGGGCGCAGGTCATGCGCCGCCCGCACCCCGTCGGTCAGCCGATGTCGACTGCGCACGACAATGCCAGCAACGCCCCGTAATCTTGTCCGGTCGTCATGGTGGCCTCCCATATCCCGTGTTTTTTTGATGGATTACGCTGCCGCGCAGTTGGGACCGCGCGCTGGCCATGGCTATAATGGCGCTCGCCCGCCATATCTCGGCCAGGTCGTCCGGGCACATTAAAAACCAGCGGGAACTACTGCCTTGACCTTGATCAACCCTGGAAATGTCCTCTGGCACATCGCACGTGCCGGCGCCGCAACCAAAGGATACGACCCCGATGACTGATCCCAGCGAATTCATCCCCTGGCTGGGCCGCACCTATCTGTTCGCCGCTCTGAACGAGCAGCAGCTCAAGACGGTCATGGAGACCATGCAGGAGGTCAATATCGAGGAAGGGCGCATGCTGTTCGAGCACGGCCAGCCCGCGGACCGCTTCTATCTGCTGCTGGAGGGTCAGATCAAACTCTACCGGCTGTCGGAGGACGGTGACGAGAAGGTCATCGAGATCGTTCGTCCCGGCGAGACCTTCGCCGAGGCCGTCACCTTCATGTCTGGCAAGTTCTATCCCGTGAATGCGGACGCGCTGGTCAAGAGCCGGCTGCTGGCCTTCCCCAACGCGACCTTTCACGAACTGCTGAGCAACTCGGTCGATACCTGCTTCCGGCTGATGGCGGACATGAGCCAGCGCCTGCACCGCCGGCTGAACGAGATCGACAGCCTGACGCTGCACAATGCAACCTATCGCCTGGTGAGCTTCCTGCTGGCCGAGCTGCCGGAGGGCGTGGTGGCATCGCAGGAGATCGTGCTGACGACGCCCAAACACGTCATCGCCTCACGCCTGTCGATCAAGCCTGAGACCTTCTCGCGCATCCTCACCAAGCTGTCGCGCGACGGTCTGATCGTGGTGCGCGGCAACAGCATCGTCCTCGAGGACCTGCCGCGACTGCGGGAATTGGTGGAGATCTGATGTCGGGCGCCCGGATGCGGGCCCGCGCCGTGAGGCGTGAGGCATGAAAGGCAAACCTTTTTTGGCCACGGAAGCACACGGAAAAACACGGAAAAAATACTCCGTTAAAACCCCCACGCGGCCACATGCCGAGGTGCGGCAAGCTGTGGCCATGCAGACCGCGCCACGGTACGTCGCTGGCGCCGACGCACCCTACACCCTCGGATGAGACTGTACGCGATCCCCAGACTGCAGCTGTACTTTATGGAGAGGTAAATGCTTCTTTATTACTAGGGCCTGTTAACACTATTCGCACCGCGGCGACGGCGGCCCATAGGCCGCGAGCCAAGGCGCGCCGAGCGCAGTGTACTGAACGTACATAAGTGAGGCGCAACACCGGCTCGCGGCCTATGGGCCCCGTCCCTCCGGGTTGCGCCCCAAAAGCTGCCAAGCCGCGTTGCTCGTCGTTCATTTGGAACAACCAAACTTCTCTCCTCGCGCCTTGCCTGGCAGCTTTTGGGGCAGCAACGCCGCGGTGCGAATAGTGTTAACAGGCCCTAGCTAGATATGGTGCTACAGCGACTGTAACTTCATTCTGTGCAGGTGACGGTTGGTCATGACGGCACACGGTTGCCGAATAGACAGTTTTTACAATAACCTTTTCCGTGTTGTTCCGTGTATTTCCGTGGCCAATGGGGTTTTGCCTTTAGTCTGTCCCCGGTCCATCCAGCCGCCATCTTTCACCACCCAGTGATCCTCGGTTTGAGCACTGGGCTTTTACATTATTATTTTTCCGTGTTGTTCCGTGTGCTTCCGTGGCCAAAAAGGTTTTTGGGTTTTACTCCTAACGCCTCACGCCTCACGCCTCACGCCCCATGGCACGATCTGCATGGCCAAGAGAGTTTGTGAATTGAGATCCCCCAATTCGGATCCCCCCGGACGTGCGACTGGATATGCGACTAGATGTGCGATACCAGGCGGGCATCCGGCACGCGCAGCCGCACGGCGTTGGCGATCTCGAAACGGATCCCCATGATGGGTCGGATGGAGACCCACAGCAGATTCAGCTTGAGATTCAGCTCGGCGAATACCACTGCATGCTGAAAGCAGGCGAGTGCGGCATGGATGTCGTGCATGGCCTGCTGGATGAGCAACTGCGGCTTATCGCGCAGGCCCGGGATGATCATCATGAAGTCGGACAGCGCCTTACCGTTTTCGTCCACGGCGGGGGCACGCTTGCCGAGCGGCTCCGCCGCATCCATGAAGGGGAAGAGCGACAACCTGGGTAAGTTCATGCTGGGCAAGCTCATGGGCGTTCTCCCGGGACTGTGCCTGATCACGCGCCGAGTGGCCCCTCGGATACTACGCCAGACCGCCGCGCCGCGAAACCGCACAGCGTGCGGGTCCCGGTCCACTCAGGCGGTGAGCGCCGCACTGACCCGCTGCAGATGCCCGCGCACTTGCTGGGCGAGTTCCGCAACACCTTCTTTTTCCACCAGCTTCAGTACCGCGACGGGATCCATGAAGGCGACCGTGACCGCACCGTCGGCCTCCTCACGGACCACCACGTTGCAGGGCAGCAGCAGACCGATATCCGGATCGGCACTGAGCGCCTGGTGGGCGAGCTTGGGATTGCAGGCGCCGAGAATCTTGTAGGGGCGCTGGTCGATGTCGAGCCTCTTCTTCAACGTCGCCTTGACATCGATCTCGGTCAGCACGCCAAAGCCCTCCTTCTGCAGTTCCTCGGTGACACGCTGCACTGCCTGCTCGAAACCACCCTTCACCTTCACATTGAAACCGTACATCGCGTGCTCCTGTGACCAATTGCATTCAACCTGGAAAAAGCGGTTCACCACGAAGGACACGAAGGACACGAAGGACACAAAGCAAACCCAAGAGTTACTTTGTTGCAGCGCTTCACCCCCCGGGTGAAGTGCTGCGAAAGCCGGAGTGTCTGTCTTTACCTTGGTGTCCTTCGTGTCCTTTGTGGTGAAAACGAGTTTTTAAAGTTCAACCAATAGCCCATCGACCGGCCGCCCTCAGGTGCGATACAGATCATCGCGGCGCAACGGCAGCGGCTGCGGCGCATGACTGTGTCCTGCCAGAATCTGATACACGCCCAGACTGCCCTGCTGGAAGTAATGCGCCGAGCCGGCCATATACAGGCGCCAGATACGCCGTACGATCGGGCCGACCAGCGCGTCGGCGCGCTCGCGGCTGGCCTCGAGCGCCTGCAGCCAGCGCCGCAGCGTCAAGGCATAGTGCGGGCGCAGGCCTTCGACGTCGAGGATCTCGAAGCCCGCCTGCTCCATGGCCGTTTGGACCGTGCTCACGCGGGTGAGTTCACCGTCGGGAAAGACATACCGGTTGGTGAAGCGCTGACTGGCGCAGTCCACCCAACCGCAGTCGTTGGTGATGCCGTGGTTGAGGAACAGGCCGCCCGGTGCGAGCAGACGCTGCACCGCGCCGAAGTAGTTGGGGAAGTTCTTCACGCCGATGTGCTCGAACATGCCCACGCTGACGATGCGGTCATAGTGGGCGTCGGGCGGCAGGTCGCGGTAGTCCCGCAACTCGATGCGCACGCGCTCGGCAAAGCCCGCGCGTGCGATGCGTTCGCGGGCGTGATCGCACTGCGCCTCGCTCAGGGTGATGCCGTGCACCTCAACGCCATAATTACGTGCCGCCCACAGCGCCAGTGCGCCCCAGCCGCAGCCGATATCCAGCAGGCGCTGACCGGGTTCGAGACGCAGCTTGCGGCAGAGATAGTCGAGCTTGTCGCGCTGCGCTTCCGCCAACGACTGGGTGGTGTCGCGGAAATAGGCGCAGGAATACACCATTTCCGGATCGAGCCACAGGCGGTAGAAGTCGTTGGAGACATCATAGTGATGGCGGATGCTCGCCGTGCCGTTGGCGCGCGCCGTGCCGTCGGCCTGTGACGTCTTCAGCGCCGCGTACGAGTCCGCGCGCGGCAGGCGCAAGGCATTGAACGCCAACCGCAGACGCTCCCACCGTCCGGGCTGGCTGCGTTCCAGGAAATCGACGATATCAAAGGCGATGTCCATCCGGCCGTCGACCTCGACCGCACCCAGCAGATAGGCCTCGCCCAGACGCACCAGATCGCCGCGCAGGAACAGATCGCGCAAGGGGTCGGGGTGGCGGAAGGTCAGGGTCGCGGGTGCATCGGCGCCCCCACGGACATAGCTGCCGTCCCACAGCCGGACGGCGACCGGACCGCTGTAGCCGCGTAGTAAGGCATGCAACAGTCTGCGCCCCACTTCGACGGGGGCCTCGACGGGTGCCTCGATTGGCAGCCCGATCGGGGCGGTCGTGAATTCATCCAGAGATTTATGCAGTTGCTTGTGTGCCGGCATCGTTATCCCTCCGTTGTCTCGTCGCCTGTGCAGGTTGTGCGACGGTCCATCTGTGGAGATAACTATAGACAAAAGACATCCAATGTCCGGCGGCGCGGGACCGAGGCAGACGGCGGGATTCCGGCGGTTGATGTGCGGAAAATGGTACGCCGCTCAGCGCGTATCGGTCAGACGACGCTGCGCCTCGCGGTATTTGGCTGCCGTCTTCGCGATGACTTCGGGGGGGAGTCTCGGACCGGGTGGGGTCTTGTCCCAGTCCAGCGTCTCCAGATAATCGCGCACGAACTGCTTGTCGAAGCTCGGCGGACTGACGCCCGGTCGATACGCCTCCACCGGCCAGAAGCGTGAGGAATCGGGCGTCAGCACCTCGTCGATCAGCACCACCCGGCCGGCGTCGTCCAGGCCGAACTCGAACTTGGTGTCGGCGATGATGATGCCGCGCGCCAGGGCATAGTCGGCCGCTTCCTGGTAGATGCGCAGGCTGATGTCACGCACCTGCGCGGCGATGTCCGCGCCGAGCAGGTCCTGTACCCGGGCGAAGTCGATGTTCTCGTCGTGGGTGCCGAGCTCCGCTTTGGTCGAGGGTGTGAACAGGGGTTCCGGCAGGCGGTCGGCCAGCACCAGGCCGGTGGGCAGCGGGATGCCGCAGACCGCGCCGGTTCGCTGATAATCCTTCCAGCCCGAGCCGATGAGATAACCCCGCACAATCGCCTCCACCGGCAGCGCCTTGAGCCGCTGCACGACGATGGCGCGGCCCTCCACCTGGGCGCGCTCGGCGGGATCGGGCAGCACCTGCTCCAGTGGCAGGTCGACCAGATGGTTGGGCACGACGGCACGCATGCGGGCGAACCAGAAATTGGATACCGCGGTCAGCACCGCGCCCTTGCCGGGAATCGGCTCGGGCAGGATCACGTCGAAGGCCGACAGCCGATCGGTGGTGACGATCAGCAGCTTGTCGCCGTCCACGCCCCCGACCGCATAGACATCGCGCACCTTGCCGCGGTAGACCAGGGGAAGGCTCTTCAGGTCGGATTCGTACAGGGACGCTTGCATGCCGCCGCTCCGCGCTGTGGTGTGGTAGGGGAAAGCGCTGCATTGTACCGCAGGGCGGGAGGCGTTAGGCGGGAGGCGTTAGGCGTAAAGGCAAAAACCTTTTATGGCCACGGAAGCACACGGAAAAACACGGAAAAAATGCTCTTGTAAAAGCCCAGGTCGCAGGGTGCGTCGAGGCGTAGCCTGACGCACCAAAATTCCACGCCACGGTGCGTCGCTGGCGCCGACGCACCCTACCCCCTCGGATGAGACTGTACAAGGTTTCCAGGCTGTGGTTGTATTTTTATGAATGTGAAATTATTTATTTAATTACAATTAGTTATGACGATACAATGGCTGTAAGTTCTTTTGTGTTGGTGATGGCTGGTCATGGCGACACACGGTCCCCAAACAGCCGGTTTTTTTACAATAACCTTTTCCGTGTTTTTCCGTGTGCTTCCGTGGCCATAAAAGGTTTTTGCCTTTACGCCTCCCGCCTCACGCCTCACGCCTTACCCCTCACGCCTCACTCCCCGCCCCTGATCTGCTAAAATCCGCCGTTTCCGCGGTCCCACCGACCCGGCAGAGGGCGCCAACCACATGAGCAAAACACCCCGCATCGGTCTGGTCATGGGCAGTAACAGCGACTGGGAGGTCATGCGGCACGCCGCCGCCATGCTGGAACAGCTCGGCATCGGCTACGAGACCCGCGTGGTCTCGGCCCATCGCACCCCGGACCTGCTGTTCGACTATGCCGCCACGGCGCGCAGCCGCGGTCTGGCCTGCATCATTGCCGGCGCCGGCGGCGCGGCACACCTGCCGGGTATGCTGGCGGCCAAGACCCTCCTGCCGGTGCTGGGTGTGCCGGTGCCCTCGCGCTACCTCAAGGGCCTGGACTCCTTGTTGTCCATCGTCCAGATGCCCAAGGGCGTGCCGGTCGCGACCTTTGCCATCGGCGAGGTGGGCGCGGCCAATGCCGCGCTGTATGCGGCCCAGATCCTGGCGCTCGGGGACAGCGCCGTCGCCGCCCGGCTGGAGGGTCTGCGCAAGGACCAGGAACAGGTCGTCCTCGCGATGAAACTGCCGCCGGAATCTGCCCCACTGTGATCCTGCCGGGAGCTACGCCGTGATCCTACCGGGTGCCACCCTGGGCGTCCTCGGCGGGGGTCAGCTCGGCCGCATGTTCGCCCTGGCGGCGCGGGCGATGGGCTATCGCGTCATGGTCCTGGACCCGGACCCCGCCAGTCCGGCCGGCGCCGTCGCCGATACCCACCTGCAGGCCGACTACCAGGACAGCGCCGCGCTGGCCCGCATGGGCGCGGAATGCGCCGCTGTCACCACCGAGTGGGAGAGCGTGCCGGCCGCCACCCTGGAGACCCTGGCCGCGCACTGCCCGGTGCGTCCGGGCGCAGCCGCCGTGGCCGTGGCCCGCGACCGTATCCGCGAGAAGACCTTCGTGCGCGACCTGGGGCTCGCCACCGCGCCGTTCTTTGCCATTCACCGGGAGGCCGACCTCGCCGCCGCCATGGCCGGTCTGCGCCTGCCCGCGCTGCTGAAGACCGCCACCCTGGGGTACGACGGCAAGGGCCAGACCACCGTGAACGATCTCGATCAGGCGCACGCCGCCTTCGCCCGGATCGGCGCACACCCCTGCGTGCTGGAGGAAAAGGTCGACCTGGCCCAGGAACTGTCGGTGATCCTGGCGCGCGGCGCCAACGGCGAGACGGTCTTCTACCCGATCGGCGAGAACGTCCACCGCAACGGCATCCTGCACACCACACGCGTGCCGGGCCGCGTCGCGCCGGCCGTGGCCGAGCTCGCCACCGGCATGGCGCGGCGCGTCGCCGAGGCACTGGATTACATCGGCGTGCTCGCCGTGGAGCTGTTCTTCACCACCGCGGGTGAACTGCTGATCAACGAAATGGCGCCGCGCCCGCACAACAGCGGGCACTTCAGCCTGGATGCCTGCGTCACCTCGCAGTTCGAACAGCAGGTGCGGGCCTTGTGCGGCCTGCCGCTGGGTTCCACGCGGCTACTGACGCCGGTGACCATGCTCAACGTATTGGGCGACCTGTGGGGCGAGCGCCAGCCCGGGTGGCAGGCCGTGTTCGCCCAGCCCGAGGTGAAGCTGCACCTCTATGGCAAGCGCGAGACGCGGGCGGGACGCAAGATGGGGCACATCAACGTACTCGGCGAAGACGCCGATGCAAACTTCGAACTCGCCGAACAGCTGTTCGCGACCTTGAGCACGGTCGCCGCATCGTAGTACACGGCGGCGCCGCAGTGCATCTTGCTGGCTACGTCTTGCTGTGCCACTGCCGCCACACTGCCACGCTCAGCGTCAACAGCGTCAGCGGCGCGACGAAGAACAGCACCCCGGCGGTGAAGCTTTCCAGTTGCGGGTATTTCGCCGCCGCAGCCACCAGGAACGTGGTGTAGAGCACGTAGTAGCCGAGGAACAGCAGACCCTTCCAACGCGCAATGGAGTAGCCGGTGAAGAAGATCGGCAGACAGGCGACGGCGGTGGCGATCATGATCGGGATGTCGAAGCGCAGGGCGGACGGTGCGACATTTACGCCGTCGGGGGCCACCAGTGCCGCCAGCCCCAGCACCGAGAGGATATTGAACAGGTTGCTGCCGACGATATTGCCTACAGCGAGGTCGCGCTCGCCCTTGATGCTCGCCATCACCGAGGTTGCCACCTCGGGCAGCGAGGTCCCGGCGGCTACGATGGTCAGGGCAATCACCAGTTCACTCACCCCGAAGGCGCGGGCGATATCGACTGCCGCGTCGACCAGCCAGTGCGCCCCCAGCACCAATAGGAACAGCCCGCCGACGATGTAACCCACATCGAGCAGATAACTGCCCGGCGTGCGCGGCTGCGCATCAACTGTGTCCCCGGAAGATGTGTCCGCAGCTGCCGCCGCGGCCGTCTGTGATTCCCGACGGCCTTGCACGATGGCTAACAGCGTGTAGATCACAATGCCGGTGAACAGCAGCGCACCGTCGAGGCGACCGATCCTGCCGTCCAGTGCCAGCAACAACATGAGCACCGACGCACCGACCATCAATGGCACATCGATGCGCACCAGCCGCTGTGACACCACCAATGGTGTGATCGCGGCCGACAGACCGAGGATGAACAGCACATTGAAGATGTTGCTGCCGACCACGTTACCGATGGCGATATCCGCGCCGGCCTGACCACTCAGGGCGGAACGCACACTCACCGCCAGCTCCGGCGCACTGGTACCGAACGCGACCACCGTCAGGCCAATGATCAGTGGCGACACGCCGATCGCGGCAGCCAGCTGCGACGCGCCACGCACCAACACCTCGGCGCCGCCCGTGAGCAACACCAGGCCGAGGATGAACATCACCACGACTGACAAATCCATAGGTATTTTTTCCCAAGTGCCCCGGATACGCCGTGCGCGTACCCTCAGACCTGGGGTACGTGCACGAGTTCTTCGGTCTCTTTCAAAATGAAGTCGTGGAAGGCCTGTGCCACTGTCGACAGACGCTTCCCCGAGCGATGCACAATGTACCACTCGCGCAACACCGGGAAACCCTCCACGTTCAGCACCACGAGACGCTTGAGAGCAAGCTCCATCTCCAGGGTGTGCACCGACAGCAGCGCGAGCCCCAGGCCGGCCTCGACGCCCTGCTTGATGGCCTCGGTGCCGCTCATCTCGATGGGCGTGGTCGGGGTCAAACCCTTCTCGGCGAACACGCGCTCCATCAGCGAGCGGGTACCGGAGCCCTGTTCGCGCATCAGAAAGGCCTCGCCCTGCAGCCACTCCAACGGCACCTGCGTCGCCGTGGCGAGCGGATGCGAGGGCGGCGCGATCACCACCAGCGGGTTGGGCATGAAGCCCTCCGCCACCAGATCCAGGCCCTCGGGCGGCATGCCCATGATGACGAGATCGGCCTGGTTCTCGCCGAGCGCACGGATCAGACCGGCGCGGTTGGTGACGTCCAGGCTGACGCTGACGTCCGGATGGCGCTTGCGGAACGCCGCCCACAGGCGCGGTACGAAATAGTTGGCGGTGCTCGCCACGGTGATGTTCAGACGCCCGCGCTTGAGGCCCCGCATCTCCTCGAACACCTGTTCGGCCTCGGCCAGCAGCAGGGTGATGGAACGGCTGTAGCGCTGCAGTTCCTGGCCGGCCTCGGTGAGGTACACGCGTTTGCCCAGCAGCTCGAACAACGGCACCCCGGTAGCCTGCTCCAATTGTTTGATCTGCATGGAGACGGCCGGCTGCGTCAGGTGCAGCTCCTCGGCGGCCTTGGTGAAGCTCAGATGACGTGCAACGGCCTCGAAGATCGTGAGCTGACGGAAGGTGAGATTCATGCTGTCTGCCGGGTGGACTGTGGGCGACGTCCGCTCGGCGTTATCGCCGGCGCCAGGCCCGTGCCTCAGCAGCTACTTATAATGATCCATGGCGGTGACGTCCAGTGCGGACGGCCACTGATTTTCACTTTACTTCATCGGCTGCGCACGTCAAAATCGCTTCACCCCGGCGCCGATACGATGCAGCCAGGGCAACCTCCAGAGTGAACGGAATCTATGGCAGCTCATATGCCAGCAGGTCCACTGTCGAATGGCGCGTTGGCGTTTTTCCGCGAATTTCTGAAACACCCCCTGCAGATCGGCTCGTTCATTCCGAGCTCACGCTTCCTCGAACAGCGTGTGCTGGGGGTGTCCGGCATCGGTGCGGCCCGCACGGTCGTCGAACTCGGTGCCGGTACCGGCGGCACCACCCGGGCGATCCTGCAGGCGATGGCGCCGCAGGCGCGGCTGCTGACGATCGAGATCAACCCACGCTTCCATCGGTTGGTGAGCGGTATCGAGGATCCGCGGCTCATTGCCCATCTGGGCAGTGCCTGTGATCTGGAGAGTATTCTCGCGCAACACGGGCTGGGTGCTCCCGACGTGGTGATCTCCGGCATCCCGTTCTCCACCATGAGCCCGCATCTGGGATCCCAGGTACTCGCGGCGATCTCCGCCCAACTGGCCCCCAGCGGTCGTTTCGTCGCCTACCAGTGGAGCAACCGCGTGGCCTCGTTGTGCCGCCCCTACCTGGGCCGCGAACGCATGGCGCTGGAACTGCTCAATATCCCGCCCATGCGGGTCTATCAATGGGAGAAGGCCGTCGCCGAAGCCGATGCCGGCCGCGGTGGCTAGCAGGCTACACTCGTTCGTCAGGTCACCCCGTTCCCGTCGTCGGCCACCCCCGGGGCGCCGCCCTCCACCGCAATATAATCGATGCTGATACGGTCGCCCGCGACCGGCCGGAACCAGCTGTCGGCGAATGCCCGGTGGGCCGGATGGTCGCGGTACGTGGGGATCACGGCCTCACCGGCGAAGCGCACCAGCCAGCAATGCCGATATTTCGCGTCGGGGGTCACCGCATCGCCGGTGAACACCCGGCGCACGCCGGGTATGGTGGCGAGGACCTCGCGCCCCTCGCGCATGATATCCGGTACCCGCTCGCGCGCACCCTCCGCGACGTTGTAGACGATGAGATGCTCGACCTCGCGCCAGGGCCGTGCCGCGG
Organism: Gammaproteobacteria bacterium; assembly: GCA_019911805.1. NCBI lineage: Bacteria > Pseudomonadati > Pseudomonadota > Gammaproteobacteria > Gammaproteobacteria bacterium. Next base: position 22,848 of record JAIOJV010000028.1, on the reverse strand, counting down.
CGAGCACCTCGTCCGCCCGCCCCGCCGCGCCCCACAGTTCGGTGCAGCGTTCGACCTCGGCGGCGATGGCCGCGCGCACATCCTGCACCAGCCCCGTGTACCCGGCGCGCGGATCAGCCGCGGCCCGCGCGCGCACGCTGGCGGCGGCGGCATCGGCCAGCGCCGTATAGTAATTGATCTTGGCCACACCACGCCCGATCAGCGCGCGGAACTGCGCATCGCTCAGGCCGGTGCCGCCGTGGATCACCAGCGGGATACCGAGCCGCTCATTGATCGCCGCGAGCCGCTCGAAATCCAGCCGCGGCTCGCCGTGCAGGCGGCCGTGCACCGTGCCGATCGACACGGCGAGAAAATCCACGCCGGTGCGCCGCACGTAGTCGGCGGCCTCCGCGGGCACGGTGTAGACGATCTCGCCGGGATGCTTCCCGGCGTCCTCGCCCTCGACGCCGGCGACGTAGCCCAGCTCGCCCTCCACCGGGACCCCGCAGCCGCGCGCCATCTCGACCACCGCGCGCGTGGCGGCGATGTTGTCTTCCAGCGGCAGGGTGGCGGCGTCGACCATGACGCCGGTGCAGCCGAGATTGATGGCGCGCACAGCCGATTCCAGACTCGCACCGTGATCGAAATGGATCGCCACCGGCACGCGCGTGCGGCGCGCCGCGGCGACCGTCGCGGCCATGACAAGCTCAAAATCGTAATGCTCGAAATGGGATTCGGCGAGACTCAGGATCACCGGCGCCCGCCGGCGCTCCGCGGCGGCGATGATCGCCTCCAGAAAATCCAGACTTACCAGATCGAAGGCCCCAACGGCGTATTTGTTCCGGTATGCGTGCAACAGCAGGTCGCGCATATCGACCAGCGCCATGACTCACCTCGCATCCATCGTGCTCTGACCGCTTATGGCGAGCCGGCCCCGGTGAGGCGTTCCCTGAGGATGTGCTCCAGGTCATCCAGCACCGTGCCCATCACCAGTCCGGCGTGAATATGATACAGATCGAGTCGGCAGACAACCGGCTCGTGCAACGCGCTGCGCCCGTGCGTATCGAAGCCGTGCCAGGCCAGTACCGGCAGGTCATTGCGTCCCGTATCCACACACAGCCAGCGGTCGTCGTCGAGGACCAGCTCCAGGCCGCGATGTCGCGGCCGCTGCAGCGCGACGCGCAACGGCCGCGGCAAGCGGAGCAACGCAATACGCACCTGATTGTAGCAGGCCGCGTCGACCCGCTTCTCCAGGCGACGCAGGGGCTGTATGTCGGACTGTATCCACATGGGATCCACCTCCGGCCGCGACCCCGGCGGCCCGTCGTCGCTCATACCGCGTCGGCGCCATCTTCGCCCGTGTCGAATACGCGGCTGGCGCGTATGTCTTCCGCCTCGATCGTGATCAGGTCGATCTTCCGCAGGCCCTTCGCGCCGCTCGCGAACAGGCGGTTGGCCTGGCGCAGGCGGGCACGGTCGAGGGCGTTGCGGATCGAGCGCGCATTGGAGAAATGGCTCTGCTGCATACGCAGCGCGATGTATTCGGCGCAGGCCTGCTCCCCCGCCTCGCTGAAGCGGTAGTTGAGATTGGCCAGCATCAGCTTGGCGATGACCAGCAACTCCGCGGCCGAATAATCAGGGAAATCCAGATGATGGGCAATGCGCGAGCGCATGCCCGGGTTGCTCTCGAAGAACCGCTCCATCTTGTCCTTATAGCCGGCCAGGATCACCACCAGATCATCACGGTTGTTCTCCATGACCTGCAGCAGGATCTCGATGGACTCCTGCCCGTAGTCACGCTCGTTCTCCGGCTTGTACAGATAATAGGCCTCGTCGATGAACAGTACCCCGCCCATGGCCTTCTTGATGACCTCTTTGGTCTTGGGCGCGGTATGGCCGATGTACTGACCGACCAGATCGTCACGTGTGACCGTCACCAGATGGCCCTCGCGCACGTAACCGAGACGTTTGAGGATCTCGCCCATCCGCAGCGCCACCGTGGTCTTGCCGGTACCGGGGTTGCCGGTGAAGCACATGTGCAGTGTGGGCGTCTCGGCGGATAGCTCGAAGCGCCGGCGCAACCGGTCGATCAGCAGCAGGGCGGCGATCTCACGGATGCGCGTCTTCACCGGCTTGAGCCCGACCAGCTCACGGTCCAGCTTGTCCAGCACCTCCTGGATGTTCGATGCCTTGAACTCAGCCTCCAGATCCACGCGGGTGTCATCGTTCAGCAACTGTTGTTCGATGTCTTGCAGCACCGCTTCCACTCCCATCGGCCACCTCCCGGCTCAATCAAAGGTGGCGGGGCCCATCCCTGAGCCACCGCCGCAGACCTGCCTGTCGTCAGTACCGTTCACCCTCTGCCCGGTCAGTGGCGTAGCTGTGGATGGTATAGCGGACGCTTCTGCCCCCAACCTCCTGCCGCACCAGACCGAAGCCCGGCTCGTTCTTCGGCCGGTTGACGATGAACGACATGCGCGGTGTCTCCCAGCCGCGCGTCGAATCGAACGCCGTCACGCGCACGTAGTGGCCGGAGAACGTCTTGCGACAGTTGTTGATCTCCATGAGAATGCCGGCCGGGTCCTTGAGATCGAACATGGGCATGCCGTACATCTCCCAATAGGTGTTGCGCGGGTGTGGATCATCGGTGTACTCGACGTTGACTGCCCAATTGTTTTTCAGGGCATACTTGATCTGCGCAGTGATCTGTTCGTCGGTCAGGTCCGGCAGGAACGAGAACTGCCCCTGGGTTACGCGATTGCCGTGATTGGTCATCATGTTGGTATCTCCTGGTGAGCGTGATCAGACGCTGGCGGTCGCGGTCGGCAAGAAATCTGCCGTATCGGTCGACTCGTAATTGAAGGTGACATCCTTCCACGTATCCAGCGCGGCACGCAACGGTGTGCACCACTTGGCGGCGGCCTCCAGGATCTGCGGACCTTCCTTGAGATAGTCGCGGCCCTCGTTGCGTGCCATGACCATCGCCTCCAGCGCCACGCGGTTCGCGATCGCGCCGGCCTGAATGCCCATCGGATGACCGATGGTGCCGCCACCGAACTGCAAGATGACATCTTCACCCAGGTAATGAATCAGCTGATGCATCTGCCCGGCATGGATACCACCCGAGGCCACTGGCATGACCTTGTTGAGCGACCCCCAGTCCTGCTCGAAGAACAGGCCGTTCTCGAGGCTCATCGGCGTATGCGTGTCGCGCAAAGTGTCGTAGAAGCCCTTGATCATCAGCGGATCGCCCTCGAGCTTGCCGACCACGGTGCCGGCATGGATATGATCGACACCCGCCATGCGCATCCACTTGCAGATCACGCGGAAATTCATACCGTGATTCTTCTGCCGCGAATACGTCGAGTTGCCGGCACGGTGCAGGTGCAGGATCATGTCGTTCTTGCGCGCCCATTTGGCCATACTCTGGATCGCGGTGTAGCCGATCACCAGGTCGATCATGACGATCACCGAACCGAGCTCCTTGGCGAACTCGGCCCGCTCGATCATTTCTTCCATGGTACCGGCGGTGACGTTGAGGTAATGACCCTTCACCTCACCAGTCGCCGCGGACGCCTTGTTCACCGCCTCCATGCAGTACAGAAAGCGGTCGCGCCAGTGCATGAAGGGTTGTGAGTTGATGTTCTCGTCGTCCTTCACGAAGTCGAGACCACCCTTGAGCGCCTCGTACACCACACGACCGTAGTTGCGGCCCGACAGGCCGAGTTTCGGCTTGGTAGTGGCACCCAGCAGCGGGCGGCCGAATTTGTCGAGACGCTCACGCTCTACGACGATGCCGGTGGCCGGGCCCTGGAAGGTCTTCAGATAGGCGACCGGAACGCGCATGTCTTCCAGGCGCAACGCCTTGACCGCCTTGAAGCCGAACACGTTGCCGATGATCGAGGCGGTGAGGTTGGCAATCGAGCCGGGCTCGAACAGATCCAGGTCATAGGCAATGTAGGCGAAATACTGTGCCTCTGTCGCCGTGCCCGCCCCGGTGTTCGGCACCGGATCGACCCGGTAGGCCTTGGCCCGGTAGAGTTCGGATGCCGTGAGCCGGTCGGTCCAGACCACGGTCCAGGTGGCCGTCGAGGACTCACCGGCCACCGCGGCGGCGGCCTCCTCCGGATCGACGCCGGGCTGCGGCGTGATGCGGAACAAGGCGATGATGTCGGTATCCTTCGGTTGATACTCCGGCTCCCAATAGCCCATCTTCTTATAGGGGATAACACCGGACTTGTAGCGCTCCTTGGCGCTGGTGATCGTTTCGCTTTTACCCATGTCAGCCTCCGCTGTTGTCGTCGACTCAGAAAAGACAGAAAACCCCACAACCTCTACCCTCAATGCCCTGTCGTGCGGTGGATACGGTGGTGGTGAATCGATGTTGCCGAAGCGGGGCTATCAATAACAGTTGATATTTTCGATACTCTGCATAGACGAAACCCTATACAACGGTTCTGCGAGCGATACACCACTACGCCCTCTGCAGTGACGACACGGACTGGAGCTCAAGTCACCGACCACGGATCGCGTCGTCTGCCGGTAACGATGGATGCCGTGAACCGCTTACGAATTTTTCCGGAGGACACGTATGCGCCACAGCACACTGCGACAACTCGAAGTATTCGAGGCCATCGCGCGGCTCGGCAGTTTCACGCGCGCGGCCGAGGAACTGTTCCTGACGCAGCCGACGGTGTCGATGCAGATCAAAAAGCTCACCGACGCGGTGGGCCTGCCATTGTTCGAACAGGTCGGTAAGAAGATTTTTTTGACCGAGGCCGGCCGCGAACTGCATAAGACTTGCCGCGAGGTCTTCAAGGAGCTGGCGTATTTCGACATGGTGGCAGCGGACATGAAGGGATTGAAGTGCGGATCACTACGGCTTGCCGTGGTGACGACGGCAAAGTATTTTGCCCCGCGCCTGCTCGGCCCGTTCTGTCAGCGCTATCCGGGTATCGAGGTGTCGCTCGAGGTGTTGAATCGCGAGCGCATACTGGATCGCCTGCATGACAACGTGGACGACCTGTATATCCTCGGTCAGCCGCCCGAGGATATCGACGCCGTGGCCGATCCGTTTCTGGAAAATCCACTGGTCGTGCTGGCGCCCCCCGACCATCCGCTGGCCGGAAAGAAGAAGATCCCACTCGCGCGTCTCGCCGCTGAACCCTTTCTGCTCCGCGAGCCCGGATCGGGCACACGCGCGGCCTGCGAGCGGTTGTTCGCGGATCACGGCCTGTCGGTGAAGGTACGTATGGTGCTCGGCAGCAACGAGGCCATCAAGCAGGCGATCATCGGCGGCCTCGGCGTGTCGGTATTGTCCGGGCACACCCTGACGCTGGATGCACCGCTCGGACAGCTGGTGATTCTGGATGTCGAGGGATTCCCGATCCCACGCCACTGGTACGTGGTCTATCCGCGCGGAAAACTGCTCTCGGTCGTCGCGCGCACCTTCCTCGACTATCTGAAATCGGCCCCGAAAACGCCGCCGACGCAGCCCCGGCGCCGCACCAGGGCGGACACGTCCGCTGCCTCACCGAGGCAGTCGGCACGACGCAAGAAGACGCGATAAATGCGCTGATCCGGGAAGAGTCTATTTGGTAATGGATGCAAACAGTACCGGCAGCTTCTCCGGCAGTCGGTCGACGTTGTCGACGATGGTGTAGTTGTTCCTGCCGAAGATGCGCTTGACGTAGTTGTCGGCATTCGGGTCCAGCGTCAGACAGTAGGTCGTTACACCTTTGCCGTAGAGTTCCTCAACCGCCTTCTTGGTATCGTAGCGCAGGTGCTGCGGATCGCGCTCATCGATGTCCGCCGGTGCGCCGTCAGTCACCACCAGCAGCAGCTTGCGCCGCTCCGACTGCTTGAGCAAATGCTGTCCTGCATGGCGCAGCGCCGCGCCCATCCGCGTGGACAGCCCGCCGGTCATGCCGGCCAGGCGCGCCTTGACGTCATCCGTGAACTTCTCCTTGAAGTCCTTGAAGCGGTAATAGTGCACGTCATGACGACCATCGGAATTGAAGCCGTGAATGGCGAACGGGTCGCCGATCCCACTGATGGCGGTGGCGACGAGCGCGCAGGCCTCGCGGGTGAGCTCGATGACGGTCTTCTCCGCACCCAGCATCTTCTCGTTGGTCGATTCGGACAGGTCGAGTAGGATGACCACGGCCAGGTCGCGGCTCTTGATGACGTTGCGCATGGTGATGCGCGGATTGGGCTGCCGGCCCATACGGATCGACACCATGGCATCGATGGCGGCGTTGATGTCGATCTCGTCGCCGTCTTCCATGTTGCGCTGGCGGATCACCCCCTCGGGCTGCAGCATGTCGATGATCTGCCGGATGCGGTGTGCGATCGGACGGTGTTCGATCAGGATACGGTCGACGATCTCCGGATCATTCTTGGGCTGGCGTCGTTCGTACAGCGTCACCCAGTCAGGCCGGTGCAACTGCACCTGATAATCCCATTCCTGATAGTGGAAGGGATCGGAGACCGGCTCCTTGCCTTCCAGTTCATTGATGGTGCAGCCTTCCTGGTCCAGGTAGAAGGGCGTCGTCAGACGCCAGATTTCCTGGGCATCATCGCCGGCCAACTCGCAGTCCAGCTCGTTGACCATCTCCATGACGCTGACGGTCTTGCGCACCTGCTGCTGGTGACCGGGCATGAGCTCCGCCTCGCGATCCCAATCGAACTCGGCGAATTCCCACACATAGCGATTATCGTCGCGGTAGGGAACACGCAGAGTTTCGAGGATACGCAGGCTGGGTACGTCCTTGCGGGCCGCGTAGAGGTTGAACAGTTCCAGGCCCAGGTGCCAGGAGAATTGGCCATCGGTTTTGTTGGCCTCGACGTTGGCATGGAACTTCTCGACGATGGCCGCCACCTCGGCGTCCGCTGCCTTCACGGTGGGATCCAGCAGCGCCAGCGCGATCTGCTCCAGCGCCTCGACGGTGGGATGCTCCAGTCTGCCTTCACGTGGCACCTGCATGATGGAACGCCACAGCCTGCGCAGCCCGGGGAAGTCCTGCGCGGCACAGTATTCGACACGCGCATCCTCTATGAAGCCGATGAACCACATCTGCGCGGGACTCAACTCCTGTGCCGAGATGGATGCGTGCGTGTAGATCAGGTGCGCAGCCAGATGGCCGGCGCTGGCGCGATAGAGCTCCAGCCCCTGGACCTCACCGTAGTTATCCAGCGCATCGGCCAGGTACAGCACCCGCTTGTCGATGTAGGGCTTGAATCCGGATAGATCCGCCTGGGTGGGGCGCAACCAGAAGTCCCGTCCCCAGAGCGCGCGCAGGTAGAAATTGATCTTGCGCTGGACGTCGATGAACAGTGTGCCGCGACGTTCCTTCTGCAGTACCGCCTTGGAGTCCTGGGTCTCCAGATTGAAGTAGGCGACCAGGTTATTGAGATCGCGACGATAGGCCTCGGCACCGAAGTTGGCCCAGCGGCGCAGACCACCGAGCGTGAGCTTGGACAAGAGTACATCCATGTGGTTGAACATCGGCCGCAGGCCACGCGGGGCCTTGGCCGATACTGAATGGATGACCTGCAGGTAGCTGCGCACCATCTCTGCATCGCCGAGGCGGCGGGCGGCAGTAGGCAGGCTGGCGAACAACAGCTCGATGACCTCCCCCGAGGTCATCGACGACAGCTTCAGCGCGGCGTGCACCACATCCTGAATGATTTCTTCGCCGACCTCCCTGGCAACCAGTGGCATCTCTTCGAGGTAGGTGACCACCAGCTTGCCGCCACGCCCCAGATCGCACAGGCCCCGCGCGCCCTGCAGGTAGTCGCTCAGGCCGGCCGGCGAAATGACGCGCGCGGCCTCATGAAAGATGTCGTCGAGCCGGTCCTTCAGCTCAGGCGCGGCCTTGACCAGGGTTTCGCGATAGTCGTCGAGATTGATGCTCATGGTTGTCAGTGAGGCGTGAGGTGTGAGGAGTGAGGGGTAAAACCTTCAATGGCCACGGAAGCACACGGAAGGACACGGGAAAATAATGATGTAGAAGCCCGGGCATCAAGCTGCACAATCACCGAGTGGAGTTTTTGCAGATTGAATTCTTCCGTGTGTTTCCGTGTGCTTCCGTGGCAAAAAATGGTTTTGCTGTTCACGCCTCACTCCTCACGCCTCACGCTTCATGCCTCACCCAAAGAACGTATTCACCACCGCATCGAGCGTATCGCGCATGTCCGGGTCGTCGGTCAGCGGACGTACCAGGGTCATGCTGCAGGCGGCGACGGGCTCGACGCCCTTGACGATCAGCTGTGCTGCGTAGACCAGCAGACGCGTGGAGATGCCTTCATCCAGGCCGTGGCCCTTCAGGTTGCGGGCACGGTGTGCGACCTGTACCAGCTTGTCGGCAGTGGCCTTGTCGACGCCGGTCTCGGTGGACACGATCTCGGCCTCAGTCTCGGCCTCGGGATAGTCGAAATCGAGCGCAGCAAAGCGCTGCTTGGTCGACTGCTTCAGATCCTTCATCAGGCTCTGATAGCCCGGGTTGTAGGAGATCACCAGCTGGAAATCCTTGTGCGCCGGGAGCAACTCACCCTTCTTGTCGAGCGGCAGCACACGGCGATGGTCGGTCAGCGGATGGATCACCACGATGGTGTCCTGGCGCGCCTCGACCACTTCGTCGAGATAACAGATGGCGCCGATACGTGCGGCCGTGGTCAACGGGCCGTCCTGCCACTTGGTACCGTCTTTGTCGAGCAGGAAGCGGCCGACCAGGTCGGAGGCGGTCATATCCTCGTTGCAGGCCACAGTGATCAGCGGGCGCCCGAGCTTCCACGCCATGTATTCCACGAAACGGGACTTGCCGCAGCCGGTCGGTCCCTTGAGCATCATCGGCATGCGTGCCCCATAGGCACTGGCATACAGGTCGGCCTCGTTGCCGACCGGACGGTAATAGGGTTCTGTCTCGATCTGGTACTGCTTGGCAGCATCGGTCATGGTCATGTCCTAGTCTGTTGGGTAAGGAGTTAGGAGTGCGAAGTTAGGAGTGAAAATCAAAACCACTTTTAGCCACGGAAGCACACGGAAAGACACGGAAAAATAATAATGTAAAAGCCCAGATACCTAGGGAACCTCTGATTAACCCGTCATGGCGAGGATGCCTAGACCCGAAGGGTGGGGTACCCATAATGAAGCCCGCAGGGCTTCTATGGGCGCAGCGACGCGGCAATCTCCAAGCTATTGATCTGGCGTCGAAAGAGATTGCCGCGCTTCGCTCGCAATGACGGTACGGCGAATTAATCAGAGATCCCCTAGCTATACGATCATTGGCTGGGATTTTGCGGATTGAATTCTTCCATGTTTTTCCGTGGCCATTAAAGGTTTTACTCCTCACTCCTGACACCTCACCCACAAAAAAACCCCTGACCGGCAACGGCCGACCAGGGGTTTGATCTTCACACCCTGGTGGTGATCAGGCCGTCATGGGACCGCGATAGATCACCATCGACGCGCCCTGGGACTGCTTCAGGTTGTCGTAGCCGACCAGACGCACGTGGTGCTTCGGGTGCGCCTTGTGGCACGCCTCCGCCTCGGCCAGGATCTTCTTGACGTCGGTCTCGCCGAACATCGGCAGCTTCCACATGTACCAGTAGTGATCGAACGCATTCTCCGTCTCGGTGTGCTCGATGGCCGGATTCCAGCCCTTGCTGACGATGTAGGCGACCTGTTTCTCCATATCGCTGTCCTTCATGGCCGGCAGATAAGAGAAGGTCTCGAACTTGCGACTGGCCGGATCGGACAGGCGGCTGTCGTAGTCTTGCATTTCGCTCATTGTTTGCACCTCATATACTTTTGGTATTCCAGTGACCGTGAGGGCCACTGGTATCAAACTAAACTATGGCGATGAGATACAAGGTGCAAGATACAAGGGGAAACCGTGATTTGATTTTCTGAACTTGTATCTTGCCTCTTGCCTCTTGTATCTGGCGAAGCCTTACTTATGCGCCACATCCAGCTTGTCCACCGTATCGAACTCGAACTTGATCTCCTTCCACGTCTCCATGGCGATCTTGAGTTCGGGGCTGTGCTTGGCGGCGGCGATAAGGACGGCCTTGCCTTCCTTCTCGATGGGCACACCCTGATTACGGGCCTCTACACAGGCCTCCAGCGCGACGCGGTTGGCGGCTGCACCGGCGGCATTGCCCCACGGGTGACCCAGGGTACCGCCACCGAACTGCAGCACGGAGTCATCGCCGAAGATGGTGACCAGTGCCGGCATGTGCCACACGTGGATACCGCCTGAGGCCACGGCGAAGGCACCCGGCATGCTGCCCCAATCCTGATCGAAGAAGATACCGCGGCTGCGGTCTTCCTTGATGTAGGACTCGCGGAGCAGATCGATCCAGCCCAGGGTCGCTTCACGATCGCCTTCCAGCTTGCCGACGACGGTGCCGGTGTGCAGGTGGTCACCACCGGACAGACGTAGGATCTTGGTCAGCACACGGAAGTGAATGCCGTGGTGCGGGTTGCGGTCGAGCACGGCGTGCATGGCACGGTGGATGTGCAGCAGCATGCCATTGTCACGGCACCAGTTGGCCAGGCCCGTGTTGGCGGTGAAACCACCGGTGATGTAGTCATGCATGATGATCGGCGCACCGATATCCTTGGCGTGCTCGGCACGCTTGTACATCTCTTCCGGCGTCGGGGCGGTGACGTTCAGGTAGTGCCCCTTGCGCTCGCCCGTCTCTTTTTCGGCCTTGTTGATAGCCTCCATGACGAAGTCGAAGCGGGTGCGCCAGCGCATGAACGGCTGACTGTTGACGTTCTCGTCGTCCTTGGTGAAATCCAGACCACCGCGCAGGCATTCGTACACGGCGCGGCCGTAATTCTTGGCGGACAGACCGAGCTTGGGCTTGATGGTGCAGCCGAGCAGCGGGCGGCCGTACTTGTTCATGATATCGCGCTCGACCTGAATGCCCTGGGGCGGGCCACCGCAGGTCATCACATAGGCGATCGGAAAGCGCACATCTTCCAAACGCAGCGCGCGCACCGCCTTGAAGCCGAACACGTTGCCGACCAGCGAGGTGAATACGTTCACCACCGAGCCCTCTTCGAACAGGTCGATCGGGTAGGCGATGAAGGTATAGAAGCAGGTGTCGTCACCCGGCACGTCTTCGATGGCGTAGGCGCGGCCCTTGTAGTAGTCCAGGTCGGTCAGCAGGTCGGTCCACACCGTGGTCCAGGTGCCGGTCGAGCTTTCTGCTGCCACGGCGGCGGCGGCCTCTTCACGCGGCACACCGGTCTGCGGCGTGATCTTGAAGCAGGCGAGGATGTCGGTGTCCTTCGGGGTGTAGTCGGGCATCCAGTAGGTTTCGCGGTAATCCTTCACACCCGCGCTGTACGTTTTCACTGCCATGGGTCTACTCCTCAACAGTCGCTCGAAAATTCGGTAGGCGTCGGAGCGTGCGTGGCACGCCGGTCGCCGATCGGTGCCGGGACGAGCCGGCCAATGACGCCGCTCCATCCAGTGGAGAGGAGTCTACAAGGTAACTTTCATAAATGATATTCAGAGTTAATAATGAATTGCATAAATACTATTTATGCAATATCGGCCGGTCAGGCACCCAGCGGACCAGTGATCTCATCCATCAGGTCGTGCTGCGGGGCGGTAGATATCCACGACCTCCTGCGGCAGTTGCTGAACGTCATCAAGGATAGGGTAGTGCGCGTGACCGTATAAGTACGGCAGATCATCGCGCGCATCCATCAGGCTGGGAGGGCAAACGTACCGCGCGGGTGATGCCCATCAGGTCGTTGGAGACCATGCGGACATAGTCCGCCGGGGCCTGTTGGCCCCGATCGATAGACAGTGATCGCGGACAGGCGCGGATCAGTGCGGCCGGGCTACCCGGACGATAACCCACCGGAAGGCATCACCGCGGGTTATCGTCCGGAATTTCCGGGTTCAAACGGCCGAGTGACCCTTGAGTTCCACCTTTACATTCTGCTCAGCGGTCAGGCCGGCATAATATTTCTGCAGCACCTTGGCGACTTCGGGACGGCTGAAGGTCGGTGGCAGATCCTGACCTTCGGACAACATGGCGCGCACCTTGGTACCGGACAGCAGCACGCGGTCATCCTTGGTATGCGGGCAGGTGCGCTGCGAGGCCATGCCGCCGCACTTGTTGCACCAGAAGGTCCAGTCGATGTTCAGGTTCTTGGTCTCCAGCGCATCCTTCGGGATCTCGTCGAAGATCTGCTGCGCATCGAACGGGCCGTAATAATCGCCCACACCAGCGTGGTCGCGACCGACGATGAGGTGCGAGCAGCCGTAATTCTGGCGGAATAAGGCATGCAACAAGGCCTCGCGCGGACCGGCATAGCGCATGTCCAGCGGATAGCCGGCCTGGATCACGGTGTTGGGCGCGAAATAGTTGTCGATCAGGACCGAGATGGCTTCCGAACGTACCTCGGCGGGAATATCACCGGGTTTCAGGGCGCCGAGCAATGAGTGGATCAGCACGCCGTCCATCGTCTCGATGGCGATCTTGGCGAGGTATTCGTGCGAGCGGTGCATGGGGTTGCGGGTCTGGAAGGCGGCGATCCGCGACCAACCCATCTTCTCGAACGCGGCGCGGGTTTCCGCGGGCGTCATGAACTGTTCGCCGTATTCCTCTTTGAAACCGCCTTGCGAGAGCACCTTGACGGGGCCGGCGAGGTTCACGTCACCCTGGGCCATGACCATCTTGACGCCGGGATGCTCCAGGTCGGTGGTCTTGTACACCTGCATGCACTCATGTGCCTTGTCGATGGTGTACTTCTCGGCGATCTTCATGGTGGCCAGAATTTCGCTGCGTTCCGGATCGAACAGCGCGATCTCTTCGCCTTCCTTGAGACCGTCCGCGATGGCCTGGTCGGTGGACAGCGTGATCGGGATGGGCCAGAACAGGCCGGAGGCCATCTTCATGCCGTCGCACACGCCCTGCCAGTCGGCATGGGTCATGAAGCCGGTCAGCGGCGTGAAGCCACCGATACCCAGCATGATGAGGTCACCCGCTTCGCGAGACGAGACGTTGACCTTCTTGAGACCTGCGGCGCGCTTTTGCTCGTCCGTCAGGGCCTGGCCTTCCAACAGCAGGGGTTTGAGTTCACCCCCACCATGCGGTCTGACTAGCTTCGACATGGGGTTCCTCGTATCTTCACGGCGGCGTTTGGCTGGGATGATCAAGATGAAAACCGGGGGCGCACCACCTCACACCCGCGCGGGCCCAGGGGCTGTCACCTTAAGGGCTCACCCGCGGGATGCCAAGTAATTTTATCTTTAGGCGTCATAAAAAACCCTTATCAGATTTAATGGAGGGCGCACCCTCTGCAATCATCTGTTTCCACTATGGAATAGATTCTCAGGTCTATTAGAATATTATAATATTTTATGAACAGCTCAGATTTCCTGATTGGTTAAAGAATGAGCGTTTCTATAGAGTACAACATCCCCCTTACCTGGCAACGGACCTACACAGAATCATTATGCGCGAGCCCAAGCCCATCCACGACCCGTTGCACGCGCCGGCAGACGCTCAGGGCCGCATCGAGGTAAAGAACACCACCTGTTACATGTGCGCCTGCCGCTGCGGCATCCGCGTCACCCTGCGCGATGGTGAGGTCCGCTACATCCAGGGCAACCCCGACCACCCCTTGAACCAGGGTGTGATCTGCGCCAAAGGCGCCTCGGGCATCATGAAGCAGTACTCCCCGGCACGCCTCACCCAGCCGCTCAGGCGCAAGGCGGGGGCCGACCGGGGCGACAACGCCTTCGAGGAGATCTCCTGGGACGAGGCCTTCGGGATCATGGAAGAGCGCCTGGCCGAGATCCGCGCCACCGACCCCAGGAAGTTCGCGCTGTTTACCGGCCGCGACCAGATGCAGGCCCTGACGGGTCTGTTCGCCAAGCAGTTCGGCACACCCAATTATGCCGCGCACGGCGGCCTGTGCTCGGTGAATATGGCCGCGGGCATGATCTACACCATCGGCGGCTCCTTCTGGGAGTTCGGCGGCCCCGACCTGGACCGCTCCAAGCTGTTCATCATGATCGGCACCGCCGAGGACCACCACTCCAATCCACTCAAGATGGCGCTGTCCAAGTTCAAGCGTAACGGTGGCAAGTTCATCTCCATCAATCCGGTACGCACCGGCTATTCCGCCATCGCCGACGAGTGGGTGCCGATCAAGCCCGGCACCGATGGCGCGCTGCTGCTGGCGCTGATCAACGAGATCATCAACCAGGGCCTGTATGACCGCGACTTTCTGGTGCAATACAGCAACTCCGCGCAACTGGTGAACATGGACGAGGACAGCACCGAGTACGGCATGTTCGTGCGCTTCGAGGTACCGCACGAGGAAGGCTGCTTCGATCCGCAGAATGCGCTGTGGTGGGACCGCGTGCTGAACCGCGCGATCGCCACTCACACCGAGGGCGCAGACCCCTTCCTGCTCGGCGAATTCCGTCTCGACGACGGCACGCCGGTCAAGCCGGCCTTCCAGCTGCTGGTCGACCGGGTCAAGGACTACACGCCGGAATGGGCCGCCAAGATCACCGGCATCCCGGTCGAGACCATCAAGCGGCTGGCGCACGAAATGGGCATCGTCGCGCGTGACCAGAAGATCGAGCTGCCGATCCCGTGGACCGACACCTGGGGCCGGGAGCACGAGACGGTCACCGGCAACCCGGTGTCTTTCCATGCCATGCGCGGCCTGGCCGCGCATTCCAATGGGTTTCACACCATCCGCGCCTTGTCGATCCTGATGTCCATGCTCGGCACCATCGACCGGCCCGGCGGCTTCCGCCACAAGGCACCCTTCCCGCGGCCGATCCCGCCCTGCGCGAAGACCCCGTCCGATCCCGCTGCCGTGCGGCCCAACACCCCGCTCGACGGCATGCCACTGGGCTGGCCGGCCGACCCGGATGATCTGTTCGTGGACGACCAGGGCAATCCGGTGCGTATCGACAAGGCGTTTTCCTGGGAGTACCCGCTGGCGGTGCACGGCCTGATGCACAATGTCATCACCAATGCCTGGCGCCAGGATCCCTACAAGATCGATACGCTGATGATCTTCATGGCCAACATGGCCTGGAACTCGTCCATGAACACGAGCGAAGTCCGCAATATGCTCAACGACAAGGACGAGCATGGCGAATACAAGATCCCTTTCCTGATCGTCGCCGACGCCTTCCAGTCGGAGATGGTCGCCTACGCCGATCTGGTACTGCCGGACACGACCTACCTCGAGCGTCACGACGTCATGTCCATGCTCGATCGGCCGATCTCCGAATTCGACGGACCGGTCGATGCCGTGCGCATCCCGGTGGTTCCGCCCAAGGGGCAGTGCAAGCCCTTTCAGGAGGTGCTGATCGAGATGGCCTGGCGCCTGAAGCTGCCCGCATTCACGCGCGAGAACGGCAAACGCAAGTACCGCGACTACCCCGACTTCGTCATCAACTACGAGACCGAGCCGGGTTCCGGTATCGGCTTTCTCGCCGGCTGGCGCGGCAAGGGCGGCGAGAAGTTCCTCCAGGGCGAGCCGAATGCGAAACAGTGGGAGATGTACGAGAAGAACAATTGCGTCTTCCAGTACCACCTGCCCAAATCCTACCAGTACATGCGCAACTGGAACCAGGGCTACCTGGAGTGGGCGCGACGCCATCGTCTGACGCGCTACGCCGAACCCATCCTGATCCACATCTATTCCGAGGTGCTGCAGAAGTTCCGTCTGGCCGCACAGGGAAAGAGTCAGGGCAGGCAGCCGCCCCGGCATCTGCGCAAGCGCGTCGAGACCTATTTCGACCCGCTGCCGTTCTATTACGAGCCGCTGGAGGCACAGCTGACCGATCTGCAGAAATATCCACTGAACGCGGTCACCCAACGCCCGATGGCGATGTACCACTCCTGGGATTCACAGAACGCGTGGTTGCGGCAGATCCATACCTATAACTTTCTGCATGTGAATCCGGTCACCGCACGCCAGCAGGGCATCGCCGACGGTGGCTGGCTGTGGCTGGAATCACAGTGGGGCAAGGTGCGCTGCCTGTGCCGCTATTCCGAGGCGGTCGAGCCCGGCACAGTGTGGACCTGGAACGCCATCGGCAAGGCCTCGGGCGCCTGGGGCCTGGAGCCCGGCAGCAACGAGTCCAAACAGGGCTTCCTGCTCAATCACGTCATCAGTGAGGAGCTGCCACCCAGCGACGCGGGCGAGCATCTCTCCAACTCCGACCCGGTCACCGGTCAGGCGGGCTGGTACGACGTACGCGTGCGCATCTACAAGGCCGCCGACAGCGAAGAGCAGGTCTCTTCCCCACAGTTCGATCCGCTGCCCCCGATCCCCGGCCAGCCAAAGGAGAGGAAAACCTGGCTGACCTATTTCGCTGGCGGCAAGAAGCGCGCTTGATCTGAAACATTTTCACCACGAAGGACACGAAGGACACAAAGATTTTTTAATGCTTGTTCGGCAGATAGTCGGCGCTGGCTGTGCACCCATTCCATTCAGCAACGGCTTTTGTAACGAATTCGCTTTTCCTTAGTGTCCTTTGCGTCCTTCGTGGTTAAGCATAAAAGGTTTGTAACATGACGCAACTGGCATTGGTTATCGATCTGAACGTCTGCGTTGGCTGTCATGCCTGCGTGACGTCGTGCAAGGAATGGAACACCTCGGGTGCGGCCGGCTATCTGGCCGACTTCAACCCGTATGGCACGGACCCGACCGGTACCTTTTTCAATCGCGTGCAGACCTTCGAGGTCGGCACCTACCCGAATACCGAGACAGTGCATTTTCCGAAGAGCTGCCTGCATTGCGAAGACCCCCCGTGCGTACCCGTCTGCCCGACCGGCGCCAGCTACAAGCGCCCGCAGGACGGCATCGTGCTGGTCGACTACGACAAGTGCATCGGCTGCAAATACTGCTCCTGGGCCTGCCCCTACGGCGCGCGTGAGGTCGACGAGCACCTCAAGGTGATGAAGAAGTGCACCTTGTGCGTCGACCGCATCTACGACGAGTCGCTGCCTGAAGCCGAGCGCAAACCCGCCTGCGTGCTGGCCTGCCCGACCAACGCGCGCCTGTTCGGCGACGTGCATGACCCGGAATCACAGGCTTCGGTGGCCATCCGTGAGAATGGCGGCTACCAGCTCATGCCCGAGTGGGGCACCAACCCGGCGAACCACTATCTGCCGCGGCGCAAGACGCGCATCAAGATCCACGAGGATGAACTGGAACGCGTCGACAACCCGCTGAAGAAGGAACGCCAGCAGCCTCAGCCCGGCTTCGACGAACCCACGCTGGATGATGTGACTAGCTGGTAAGGCGCTTTGCGCCTTACCAGCAGATACAAGGGGCAAGAGACAAGATACAAGTATGTGTATCCCGCGTCTGCACTCTGTATCTGAAGTTACTTGTATCTTGCACCTTGTATCTTGTATCTGAGGTTTATATGCACCCGGCATTCTCGGTAATCTTTCTGACGACACTCAGCGGCGTTGGCCAGGGGCTGTTCCTGGCGCTGTTCACCGGCCATCTGTACTCGGTGATCAAGGTCGTGCCCATGCAGGCCGACCCACAGACCTTCTACGGTCTGGGCAGCCTGATCGCGCTGCTGTTCCTCGGCGGCGGCCTGCTGGCGTCGTTCTTCCACCTCGGCCGGCCGGAACGCGGCTGGCGCGCCATCGCCCAGTGGCGCACCTCCTGGCTGTCGCGCGAGGTCATCGTACTGCCGGCGTTCATGGGGCTGCTGGCGCTGTATGGTCTGGTGCAGTATCTGGACTGGAACCCGTACCTGTTCGATCTCGGGCCGATCCATGTCGATCTGGCACTGGTGACGGGCACCGTGACGACGATCATGGCCTTCGTACTGTTCCTCTGCACCGGGATGATCTATGCCTGCATCAAGTTTCTGCAGGAATGGGCCACGCCGCTGACGGTGGTGAACTACACGCTGCTGGGTGCCGCGAGCGGCTTCACCCTCGCGACCGCCTTCGCGGCCTTGTATGCACCCGAACTGGTGACGCTGTATGGCACCTGGGCGATCATCATCACCCTCACGGCACTGATCACGCGGGTGGCCTCGCTGCTGCGCAACGCCCGCATCAAACACAAGTCGTCATTGCAGACCGCCCTCGGCATGCGGCATACGCAGATTGTGCAGAAGTCCCAGGGTTCCATGGGCGGCTCGTTCAACACCCGGGAATTCTTCCATGGCAGGAGTGCCCGCTTCCTGAAGTCGATCAAGTGGATTTTCCTGGTGCTGGTGTTCCCGGTACCGGTGCTGCTGCTGGCGGCCGGCCTGTCACCGGCGGCGTTTGCCGTGCTGCTGACGGCCTTTGTGGTCCAATACCTCGGCCTGATCGCCGAACGGTGGTTTTTCTTCGCGCAGTCGAACCATCCGCAGAATCTGTACTACCAGACGATCTAGGAGCCTGTCGGACTTGAGCGATCGTCGCGAGTAAGGCGGGAGAGCAGTCTCAAGTCCGACAGGCTCCGGGGGGAGGGCCCGGCGCGGCGGGCCGGATCAATCCAACTCGTGCAGCCAGCGCTGGATACGCGCCGCGTCGACGATGCCGGTCACGGCCTCCACGACCGTGCCATTGCGGACCAGGTAGGTCCGCGGCAGCTCGCCATGCCAGCGGCGGTCGACCTCGTAGCGCAGCCGCTGCGCCGGCGCGGCGAACACCCAGGAATCCACCGACTCCAGACCATACTGCGCAAGCAGCGCCTCGATCTCGGCGGCATCGGCGGGTGTGTCGGTCGATACCAGCACCAGTGGCAGCTGTTCCTCTTGACGCTGATGCTCGCCCCACAACGCCAACTCGCGGTAACAGGGCGGACAGTCGATCGACCAGAAGCTCAGCACGAAAAGGCCGTCGTCACGCGTCTCCAGCAACTGTGTGTAGCTGCCGGTCACGAACGGCTGCGGCGCCGCGGCCTGGCAGAGCGCAGGCGGCAGGAACACGGTGAGCAGCAGCCCCGCGGTGCAAATCCCCGCTCGGAGTCTGGAGCGCAGCGTCATTCTCCTTCCCCCACCGGCAGCAGACGGAAACCCTCGGCGCGTGCGTACCAGGCGACATAGACTGCCTTGCCATCAGTGAGCAGGAAAGGATAATCCACATCGCCGTCCGACTGCGCGATGTCCTCGATCGGCTGCCAGGTGTCCCCGCCGTCCGCGGAGCGCATCAGACGCACACGGTTGACGCGGCCGTCGAACTCCTGCCAGGCGAGATAGACATGGCCCGCATGTGCGAGCACGTCGGCATGCCCGGCACCGGCCTCGTAGACGCCAACCGATACCGGCTCCGTCAGGCTGCGGCCGCGATTGCCGGAATGTGCATAAAATACGCCGTGGCGGCGCTCGGCGTTGTCGAACCAGACCATGTGGTAGACACCATCGGCGTCGATATCCAGCGCGGGCCCATGATGCGGACAGGCATCCACCCGCCACTCGTCGAAGCTCACCCTGACCGGCTCGGTCGGTGCACCCGGCGCATCGAAACTCACCAACGCATGGTCGCGGATGTGGTCGCCGAACACATGCCGCCACATCAGAGCCGGCTGGCCGTCGGGATCGACGGCGGCGGCGATGCGACAGCACTCGCAGCTGTTGTCGAGCAGCTTGCGGTTGGGCCGGAAGCTCTGGCCACGGTCGGCAGACCAGGTGTAGTAGAGGGCCGCACCGAGATATTCATCGCCACGGCCGGCCGCACGCGCCTGATCGCGCTTGTCCAGCCAGGCGATGAGGATGTTGCCGTCGCCGTCGACGGCGAGCGTATCGAAGCGGTGACTGATTTCGGCGCGATCATCGTTGACGATCAGCGGCGCACTGAAGCTGCGGCCCCCATCCAGCGAGTGCGTGAAGCGGATCTGCCCGGTGAAGCGCTTGCTCAGCAGTTCGGTCCAGGAGACATAGATCTCACCCTGCGGTCCAAAGGCGATCTTGGGGCGGTTCTCGCCATGGGCCCCGATCTTCTGCGGCGTGGCATTGACCTTGACCGGAGTAGCGAAATTCCGGCCGCGATCATCTGACTGGCTGACATACACATGCCCGCTCTGCGCCCACGTCACCCACAGACGGCCGGTCGCATCGAAGCGCGCCGACGGCGCCTGGGCGCAGCGCAGTGAGGGGGCCGTCAGGCTGTCCAGACAGGGATCGACATCCGCGGCCGGTGGCGCTGCCCGCAGCAGGCCGCCGGCCCCCAGCGCTGCGACCAACAGGATACCGCTGCCCAGTAAACGCATGTTATGTCCCTCCGCGGAACGCGCCAGCACCCGGCCAGCCGTGAGACAGCTGTGTTCCGATTGTTTCACGGCGTTTCATTCTGAAGCGCGCCGCCCGCATGTTTCACGACGAATACCGTCGCAGGCGCTCACTCCCACGTGTAGTTGAGGCCGACGTACAGCGTGCGCTCCAGGCCCGGGGCGTACTCGAAGCGTTCCGGGCTGCCAAACGCCGCCGCCCGGTAGGCGGCGGCTGTGGCATAGCGCCTGTCGGTCAGATTCATCACGCGCGCGTAGAGCTCCAGCGACTTGCCCACAGGATAGTCGGCGCGCAGGTTGTAGACCGAATGGCCATCGTACTTGTGGGTATTGGCCTGATCCATCCAGTAGTCGCCCAGCCGCTCCCATTCCGCCTCGATACGCCCGCCGTTCAGCAATAGCGGACGCCAGTTCAGACGCAGGCTCGCCATCACCCGTGGCGCGGATTCCATTTCGTTGCCACTGAAATCCACGTTGCCGCCGCCGACCCGCGCCACCCAGTCCTCGTAGGTGTGTTTGGCATACGAGAAGGCGACGCCCAGCTCAAGGCGCTCTGCCAACGGCGCCGCCAGGCCGAGTTCGATGCCGCGGTGCAAGGTTTCGCCGGCATTCACCACCTCGGTCGCGCCGGTCACCGGATCGCGGTAGTTGAGGATGTCGTCTCTCTTGGTCATGTGATAGACCGACAGCTCGTAGCGTGTCTCGTGGCGTGTCTGGGCGAAAGCCCGGCCGCGCACGCCGACCTCGTAGTTGTCGACCTTGACCGGATCCAGTCCGACCGTGTTGACGGCGCTGCCCTGCCGGAACAACTGGCCCTCGGAGGGCACGCGGAAGGCATGTCGGTAGGACACGAAGCCGTTCAGCGTAGTGGAGAAGCGGTAGGTCGCACCGAGCTTG
Source organism: Gammaproteobacteria bacterium (assembly GCA_019911805.1). Classification (NCBI taxonomy): domain Bacteria; kingdom Pseudomonadati; phylum Pseudomonadota; class Gammaproteobacteria; species Gammaproteobacteria bacterium. The sequence goes on along the minus strand of JAIOJV010000028.1, from coordinate 1,721 downwards.
GGGCTCAGGTGTTCGTAGTCGACCTTGGTGCTCTCGGGCCGTTTGTGCGCCCCGGTCGTCAGCGGCGAGAGCTTGTTGTCGTAGTCGTAGGTCGCCGTATCGTAGCGCAGGCCGGCCGAGAGACGCAGGCGCTCCGTGGGCGAGGCCTCGGCATGCACGTAGGGCGCGATGCCGGTGTAGCTCACGTCGTAGTCGTAGATCAGCTCGTCGATACGGTAGCTCACATAGGTCTTGCCGTCGGCCGCGAGCGTCGGATCGATGCTGTGCTCCAGGAAACTGCCGGGACTGTGGTCGATATCCACACCGACGATGACGCGCGTGCGCAGCGGCTCGAAGTCACGGCGGTACTTGACCAGTAGACCGAGTGAATCGTTCTCGGTCTCGTAGACGGTCGGGTCGTAACTCAGCGACCAGTTGGGCAGCAGCTCCATGAAGTTGTGTCGCACGTAAGGCGTAATACTCAGGGCACCGTCCACAGTCTCCTTCTCATAGGCGACCGACAGGCGCGCGGCCTGCACGTCCCGGTAGGAGATCGGCGTATAGTTGCGGGTCGGATCGTTCTCGTAATCCTCCCGATACAGCCGCGAACTGCCAGCCGTCTGCTGGTTGATGTTGGAGGCGGTCAGCAGTGTCTTGACCGTCGCACCCGAATCCAGGAAGGCGTCCCAGCGCACGCTGCCGCTCTGGCGGTCGTATTCGGTAGCCTCGCGCCAGCCATCGGTATGGGTCAGGTTGAGGTCGCCGCGCACACCGCCGCTGTCCCCGCCGGTACCGGCGGTCGCCAGCAGGCGCGCCCAGCCGTGGCCACCGCCCTCGACGCCGAACTCGGCCTCCGGCGCCAGCGGTGCCGGGCGTGACAGCACATTGATGACCGCACCGATGGCATCGCTGCCGTACAGGGCGGTGCCCGGCCCCTTCAGGACCTCAACACCGGCCGACTGGGGGATGTTCACCTCATACAGTGCGTTGTGATTGAAGAAGCCCGTCGAGCGGGTCGGGATACCGTCTTCCAGGAACAGGTACAGCGGACTGGTGGTCAGCGGCTGACGGATCGCGGTCATATGCCCTTCGCCGTTGGTAGTGCTTACATGTGCGCCGGGCACACGCGTGAACACCTCGCCGGGATGGGCGGGACGCACGGCCTTGATCTCGGCCGCGCCGACCGTATCGACCGTCGCGGCCGTTTCCGCCTTGGGCGCCTCTTCGCGGGTGGCCGTCACGGTAATCTCGGCACGATCGCCAGCGGCTGCGATGACCGGCCCGCAAGGCAATGCGAGCACTGCGCACAGCGTGCCGAAGTGGCGCTGGAGGTGATTCATGGAAGAGAGGACTCCTTATGGTTCAGGACTGGACCGGGAGCCGGTGCAGGGGCCTTACCTCATTGCAACGCGAAGGCCATGAGATATTCGACCCGCAACGGCGTATCGATTGCGGCCGGTGGTGCCGGCAGAGGCGCGGCGCGGCGCAGGGTCTGTTCGGCGGCAAGACGCAGCAGTTTGGGGCCGCCCATCACCTTGAGGTCGCGTATCGTGCCCGCGCCCGACAGCACGAAGCTGACCTGCACCGACGCCTCCATACCCTGGCGGCGCGCCGCTGAGGGATAGAACTTGTGGCGCTCGATATGGGCGAACAGATCCTGCAGATAGCGCTCGCGCAGCTGCTCGGCCGTCGGGCCGGCCGGACGCTGCGGCACGGCCGCCGGGGCCGGCCTGGCGATGGGC